>JBIKPR010000012.1:0-44921 GCA_044357345.1 Bacteroidia bacterium | reverse complement strand
TCAAGGAAAGTGTATTTGTAAGTGATGGATTAAAGGCAGTTGAAGATATTTTAGCTTCGTTTCAGACAATTATTATTCTACAAAGAGAACTTCTTACAATCGCTTCTGACGCAGGTGACGAAGGAACAAATGCCTTAATGAGTGACTACATTAGGTTACAAGAGAAGTCGGTTTGGATGTACTCTTCATTTATGGAAAAATAGCAGTAAAAAACGCCCGCAGGTAACAGCACATACCCAAAAGGCGGGTACTCGCTGTTCTCATAGTAATCGCCAAGGTTGGATTTTAGCGTCCACTTTGATACATTTGGGAAGACTATCCCGCGCTTCGGGCAGCCGCGGACCGTTATGCCCAAGTTTAAAAGACAAAAATGACGACACGACTGACCATATTATTCTTGACATTATTGATTGCCTTTTTTGTAAAAGGTCAAGTAAATGAGAACGAATTACGACAACAAGTTTTAAAAAAAGACTTGATAGATAGTTTATTTGTTTTTGGGAAATGGACAGAAAGTGGTCAAACAGAAACGCATTTAAAATATCTGGGTACAGTTTCAGCGGCAGACGGACGAGTTTTTAAAATAATGAATTCTGTTTGGTTTTGGGGACTCTCCCACCATGCAACAAGTCGAATTTTAATTTTCAACGACAAAAACCAATATTTAGGGAATTACAAGTTAGGAGTGATCTATGACTTGCCAGACAAATTAGAAAATGGCGAATTAGTTTTTACTAATTTGGACAACGAAAATTGTGATAAAGAATTAATTGCAAAAGTTAACTTGGCAAAAGGCCTACCCAAAGAATTCTTTATTAAATGCAAAGGAAAATTTGGTGACATTTACATCTTCTCGTCTGATGAATGAGAGAAAACCTAGCCATAACAAACGCTATAGCAAATGCGGGTTTGCGTGATCGTTGAAACTTTGATATCTATACATACATTTGTGCTGGCATACAGTTGAGCAATAATCTATGCCCGCACTTGCCAAAGCCCCAGCCGTTAAAAGAATATAATTTTACTGCTAGAGTTAAGATATTTAACGCCAATGACCTTCAACAGACCACAAAGAATGACGTGCTTAAAATTCAAATACTTGATTTGTTTAAAGGGAAAGCAATTAACTAAATTTGCAAAGAATAATTATTCAATAAATAAATAGCCAATGAAAGCAATCAACATTCAAGTGATTGAAACCATCATAATATTAGGCTGCTATATTGTTTTATATTTTGTATTTAAAACAATTGTCAGTAATTTTCTTAAGAAAACTGGAGTAGAAAGGAGTAGAAGGAAAATGGCCATTAGGGCCATACAGCTCTTTACGACAATAACTGCCGTAATCCTTCTAACGGGCGTTTGGGGTTTTAAGCAAAATGAGATTGCATTATTTGCAAGCACAATCTTAACCGCCTTGGGTATAGCATTTTTTGCCCGATGGTCATTGCTTTCCAATATTACTTCAAGTATTTTGATATTCTTTAACCATCCAGTAAAATTGGGAGATTATATAAAAGTATTGCATAAAGACTACCACTATGAAGGGGAAGTAACTGATATGAACTACTTTTTTGTACACATCAAAACAGACAAGAATGAAATAATTACAATACCCAATTCTCATTTTTTCGAAAAATCATTTTCTGTTACTGAAAAAAAAGACAAACAAAAAGATTCTGTTAAATGAGAAAATTACTTTCAATAACATTTGTCTTGTTGTTTTCATTGAGCAACTTGTGTGCACAGACTATTGGTCTTGGTACATGGAATATTCTGAATGTCAAAAATAGTTTTAATGAGCAATGGAGTGTTTTTGGAGAAGCACAAATACGTTCATTGAAATTTTACAACCACTTTCATTATTACGAATACAAAGGCGGACTTAACTACAAAATCCATAAGAATTTTAAGCTAACCATTGGCGCCGGTACTTACCAAACATATAGAGAAGGAGGAAATTTTGTTTTGCCAAAAAACAATAATGAGTTTAGAATTTGGCCTCAATTTGTGCTGTATCAATCCATAGGCAAGTTGAAAATAGAACAAAGATACCGTGCTGAGTTTCGTTTTACAAGCAATGGATTCCGCAACCGTTTTCGCTATAGACTTGGTGCTTCTTATCCATTCGGAAAGGAAAGAAGTGGTTACAAGCCTTTTCAAGTAAGTGCGAGCAACGAATTGTTTTTTACCGACAAGGAACCTTATTTTGAAAGAAACAGAATATTACTTAGCCTTAACTACAAACCATCAAAATCTACAACCATACAAATTGGTTATTTGCATCAGTTTGACTACAAAATAAATGATGAAATAGGTCGCGACTTTTTCCAAATAGGTTGTTTTGTCGAATTGTTCAGAAAGACCGCATCAAACCCAGCAGTAGACACCGACATCAAAGACAATTAAGTGATAGCCAATTAATGGGGTGTATTCTGAAGAGATGAACCATCGAAAATTTGCCAATCTCATTTTTTTGTCCTAATCTTGCTGTGAGTTTTGGGGTGCAATACCAATTGCTGAGATAATACCCACATAACCCGGATAAGCGTAATTGCTGCGACGGGGAAAACAGATTTTTTAACATGCCTGGCTTTAGGCTTGCTATTCCAAAACCAATTTTATTTAAAAATTTGTATGAAAAAACGAGCTGTTTTATTGGGCATCTTATTTTGCCTTTTCTCAATTGCTGTCTTTGCACAGCAAAAACCAATGTACAAACTTTCTTGTACTGCCAAAGTTCCTGATAACCTAGAACTCGAATCGTATACCATTCAAGTATTCGATACGGCAATGAAACTAAAAAAAGAGTCTCTTGGTGCTGCTGAGTTTTTACTTCCTTATGGTGTCTACTATCTTGAAGTACTTGCTCCAGGCTTCAGACATGAAAGGACACGCGTGTTTTTGAAAAGCGATGATTCTGTAGTCATTATATTGCTGGAAAATGTTATTGATCAACAAAACCATACCGTTAAAGCCATTCAAGTGCGCGAAAAAAATGGATATGCCTTCACGCCCGTTACTGCCAAGCAAATGTCTAGAATCAACTTAGGGCAAGATTTTACCTACCTTATTGGCAATACGCCTTCAGCCCTCACCACCAGCGATGCCGGTGCTGGGGTAGGTTATACCGGAATAAGAATTCGTGGCAGTGATGCAACCCGTATCAATGTTACCATTAATGGTATTCCCATTAACGATGCGGAAAGCCATGGGGTGTTTTGGGTCAATATGCCCGACCTGGCTTCATCTACCTCGTCGGTTCAAATTCAAAGGGGTGCCGGTAGTAGTACCAATGGCAGCGGGGCTTTTGGTGCCAATATTAATATCCAAAACTTAAGTCAATCGGCCAAGCCTTTCCTTCAATTGCAACAATCGGCTGGTTCGTTTAATACCTTCAAATCGACTATGCAATTTGGAACCGGTATGCTGGGTAAGTTTAATTTTACGGGCCGCTTGTCTAAAGTAAACAGCGATGGGTACCTCGACCGCGCAGCAAGCGACCTAAAAGCTTTCCAATTTAATTTGAGCTACACACAAAAAACCTGGAGCATCACGGCCCTGAGTTTTGGGGGTAAAGAGAAAACCTACCAATCGTGGTACGGTACCCCAGAGTCGCGCATTAAAAACGATGTGCAAGGGATGAACGATTATGCCGACCGCAATTATTTGAGTGCAGCAGACCGCAATAATTTGTTAAACAGTGGCAGAACCTACAACTATTATACATACAAAAACCAAACGGACAACTATTGGCAGAACCATTACCAATTGCACTTCTTTAAAAAGGTGAACAACAAATTGAATCTTAAATCATCTTTCTTCACCAGCACTGGTAAAGGATTTTACGAAGAATACAAATCGGATGCTGGCTTTGATAAGTATGGAGTAGCAAATTATACCAACAATGGAGATACCGTTTTAAGCAGCGACTTGGTAAGACAGCGTTGGTTGGACAATATATTCTATGGCAACTTTAGCAGCTTAAACTATAAAAACAGAAACATTGACTTCATTGCCGGTGTCAGCATTAGCCAGTACGATGGCAAACACCACGGCGATGTTATTTGGGCCGCCATCGCTCAGCCTTTTGGCAAAGACTTTAGATACTACCAAAGCAAAAGCAAAAAAACAGAACTCAATACTTTTGCCAAATTAAACTACCGCTTTTCTCCAAAGCTACAAGCGGATGCCGAATTCCAAGTGCGCAATATTCAGTATTCAGGTTCTGGAAACGACAACGATTTAAAAGCCATTCAATTCGATGTCAATTATGTATTCATGAATCCTAAATTGTCGCTTGTGTACGAATTAGATACCAAATCGTGGATCTATTCTAGTTTCAGTGTGGCCAATAGAGAACCTGTGCGCAGCGATATTATTGACAATACGAGGACCGAACAACCCAAAGCTGAAAACTTAAAAGATTTAGAATTGGGTTATACCTATAAGGAGAAGTTAAAAATGTTCCAGTTTAATTTCTACAATATGCAATACATAAACCAATTGGTCTTAACTGGAGAACTCAACGATGTTGGTAGCTCTTTGCGCAGAAATGTAAAAAGCAGTTATAGGAGAGGCATAGAATTAATTGTACAATACCCTTTGATTCAAAAAACGAAACTCAATTTAAATGTAGACGCCAATCTGAATTTAAGCGCCAATAAAATAAAAGCCTTTGAAGATTTCTATTACAATTACGACAGCAACACCCTTGTAAAAGACATCTATAAGAATACAGAAATCGCTTATTCACCAAATGCAATTGCTTTCCTTGGATTGAATTTCCACCATCAAAGCAATTTAGACCTTCAAGCCAATATTAAATATGTGGGTCCACAATACCTCGACAACACCGCAAACGCCTCAAGGAAATTGGATGCTTATTACACCATAAATATGGGCTTGCAGAAAACATTTACCTTGAAAAGCCAGTCGCAGTTTGTGTTCAAGGCCTTATTAAATAATATAAATGGTATTTTTTACTCAAACAACGGCTACACTTACAAATACGTGTCTGGAGGCAAATTGATCGCCGAGAATTTTTATTACCCTCAAAGTCGATTTAATTTCATGCTAGGGCTCGATTTTAAATTTTTATAGTGTTTAACTAAGTTTTGTTTTCTTTAAACAAAAAATAAGACCAAGTATTGCTTGGTCTTATTTTTTTGCATTTTTTTGTTTTGATAATCAGTTAGTTATATCGATTTTAAATTTTTTTAAATTTTTTTTTAAAAAAACTTGCATTGAATGGGTTCAGTGATAACTTTGATTAAATCAACAAAAAAAGTCCATGAAATCATTAAGTTTCAAAAGTCTAGTTTTCATCTTTCTCCTAGTTTTAGGTAGAAATACTTACGCATGTAATGTGGCGCCGAGCTTCACTTCTAACACAACACACACGTGTGGTCTTCCTAACATTGTTAAAGCGGTAAACTCTTCAACTGGTTCTCAAAAAAACACAGCGAAGTATTGGTGGAAATTAAACAACGTTAAAGTAGCTGACACCATTAAAGGTAAAGACAGCATTGTATTGCTTTTAAAGAAAACAGGTACACAACGTATTAGGTTGTATGTAAAAGATTCTTCAGGATGTATTGACTCTAGCTCATTAACATCTATCACTGTTACATCTAATGCGAAAACAATCTTGGATCAAAACATGAGTTACAGTTTATCTCCATCTTGGATGAACTGTCTTCAATTCGTAAATGATCCTGACAGCTTTAGCATTAAATTCAAATCAGCAGATACTTTAAAGAACTTAAAAATATTTTGGGGAGATGGCAGCTTAGATACTACTTCTGGAAACTTATTACCTAATACCTTCAAAACACACAGGTTTAATTCTCTTGGAATCTTTACCGTTAAAATTGTTACCACCAATGGCAATTGCATAGACACTGTTTATGGCACCATTTACAATCAAAGACAACCAACTGCCGGTATTGTTGGACCAACATCTGGTAGCAACCGTGGATGTGCGCCCCACAGATTGAAAATCGTTAACAATTCTTATAACATCTCTAACAACACCACTTTCCTAATCGACTGGGGAAATGGTGATAATTTGTCTTTACCTTACACTTCAGCAAACGATACGCTTTACCATACCTATAAAAAAGGTGTCTGTTCAGGTGTAATCAAAATTACAGCAAGCAATGTTTGTGGTTCTTCATTCACGACTTGGAACCCAATCGATATCAGTGAAAAAGACAAAGCACTTTGGAGTGTAAACACTACATGTAATCCTAACAGTGACCATGTTTTCAATAACCTATCAAGCGATTTATATTGCTTAACACCAGACATCAAATCTTATTTTTGGGATTTTGGTGATGGCTCTACTGTAGGTTGGATCAATAGCAAAACCGCTCAATACCACAAATACAAAACCGAAGGAGATTATACCGTTACGCTCATCGCAAAGAGCACATGTGGTAACGATACCTTCAAAGGGAAAGTGCAAGTGCAATACAATCCTGTAGCTGCATTTGCGTTTTCTTCAAACAGAGGCTGCAAGCCTTTGTCAGTAAGTCTACGCGATACGTCCAAAGGCAGGGGAAAGACTCGCCTTTGGACCATCACTGATGGCAGTACTGTAATCACCAAAACAGATTCTATTCTTAACTATTCGTTTACCAAAGCAGGTAACAACACCATTGCTTTAAAAGTAACAAACAAATGTGGAAGTAGCACATTAACCAGAACATTTAGAGTAAACGACAAACCAAAAGCTACTTTTGCTAAAATCTCTAGTACTTGTGCGCCTGTAACCGTTAAATTTACAAATACCACTACTTCTTATTTTAATAACCCAAAATACAAATGGATTCTTGGTGATAGTACAACTTCTACTATGGCAAATCCTGCATCTAAAGTTTTCACAACCCCTGGCAACTACACCATCAAATTAATGGTTAGCGACACTTGTGGTAATGATACTTTCGAACAAACGTTTACTGCCTACGGTTTACCCAAGGCTAAATTTACTGCAGATACCACCGGATGTACTTTCGATTCTATAGCGTTTGTTAACCAATCTACAAACTCTACCACCAATATCTGGAGCTTTGGCGACAACAGCACCTTAACCAATGGTTTAAATGCAACAACCAAACATGCATACGCTACCACTGGTACTTTTAACATTCGTTTAATAGCTGGTGCTGGTTCAGGTTGCAAAGACACTGCCTACCGCACTCTAAACATCAAGCCTGCTGCTAAAGCGCAGTTTGAAGTGAACAAAACGTATGCTTGTAATCCTGTGACTTTTAAATTCACCAACAAATCATTTTATGGAAAAGACTACAAATGGTATGTAAATGGCAATTTAAGATCAACAGCTTTCTCTGCCAACGATACCACCATTTATACCGATTCAACAATTTTAAATGTGACCCTTATTGCAACAAGTTCTTCTTCTTGCTTGGGTGATACCTTCTCTCAATCTGTATTCACACCTAAAAATCCGACAGCAATCATTTCAAACAAAGATTCTGCTTGTAGCCTGTTAAATTTAACGTTTAACAACCAATCAACGTTTGCAACTGCTCACAATTGGAATTTAGGAAACGGAACAAGTTCAACGCTAAAAAATCCGAGTGCTACTTATACTGCTGCTTCAAGCAGAGATACCGTTTACAACGTGCGTTTATTGGTAAGCAACTGGGCTTCTTGTAAAGATTCTGTTAATACCACGGTTAAAGTTTTTCCAGCACCAACTGCTGCATTTAGTTTAAGTACCGATAAAGGTTGCGGTCCATTGCAAGTATCCTTCACGAATTTATCACATGCCAACAATGGCAAACCATTTAATTCGTTAAGCCATGTTTGGGCTTTTGGTTTTGGTTCAAGCAGCAACTCAAGCGATCCTTCAAATACTTTTAGCCCAAGCAATAGCAAAGACACAGTTTATTCAGTGAAACTAAAAGTTACCAGTGTAAATGGATGCATCGACTCTTTGTCTAAATCAGTTAGAGTTTACCCAAAACCATTGGTAAGATTTACAGGTGATAAAACATCTGGTTGTGCAATCTTGCCAGTTAACTTTAGTAACCAATCTTCTCCAAAAGATACTGGTAGCATAAGCATCATGACTTTCAAATGGAATTCAGGAAATGGTTCTACTTCAACTGCTAAGAATTTCTCAGCCAGCTATAAAGCTTCAAACTATAGTGATACTGTTTACACCGTTAAACTTATCGGTAGCAGCGAACATGCTTGTGTTGACAGCAGTTTAGTAAATATCACTGTTCATCCACAACCTGCAGCTAAATTTACTTTAAATAAAATTTCTGGTTGCACACCATTGTATGTTTCTACCAACAACCTTTCTGTTTCTAAAGATGGTCAAGCCTTACGCCACGCTTGGAACTTCGGCAACAATTACCAATCAACTTCTAAGAATGATTCAACTGTTTTCATCAACAACAGCAATGCGGATCTTAACTTTACAATAAAATACCAAGCTATCAGTTTCTACGGTTGTAAAGATACTGCAAGTACTCAAGTAACTGTTAGACCAAAACCAGTAGCATCTTTTAATGTTTCAACTAAAAAAGCCTGTGCTCCTCTAAACTTGAAGGTTACAGATAATTCTACCAATGCAGCACAATACTTCTGGGGTCAAGGAAACAGCCAAAATTTAGGTTCTGCTTCTCAAAACTTCATCTTGCCAGGTTTGCCATTATTTGATTCACTTTATGTAATCGCTCACCAAGTTGCCTCAACTTATGGTTGCTTAAGCGATACGGTTTACCAACAAGTAATTGTTGTTGGTCGTCCTCAAGCTGACTTCGTCTTCTCTGCCGATTCAGTATGTGCTAAACAAAGCATCAACTTAATCAATACCACTTTAGGCGGTTATCAATATGTTTGGAAGTTTGGTGACAACACCAGTTCGGTGGCTGTTAACCCAAAACACACTTTCCCTAAAATGGCCAGCAATGGAAGAGATACCTTCTACAATGTGCGTTTGGAAGTTAAATCTTCTTCAAACTGCAGAGATACTGTTTATAAAACCATCCACTTGGTAAACAAACCAGGCGATAAATTAATCTTAGATAAAGTTTTAGGTTGCACTGACCTTGAAATTGCAATGACGCATGCTTCTAAATCATTTAAAACATTGTATTGGAATTTTGGTGACAATACAGCTTTCGAAAATACAGATAGCGTAAAACACACTTATGTGAATCTAATGGGCAACTTAACCATGCAACCGAAAGTTACTTTGTACAGACAAAGATTTAATTGCAACGATACAACTACTGCAAATGTATGGGTGTATCCAAAACCAGTTGCTGATTTCAAAGCACAAAGAAACGATCCTTGTGATGCAGGTAATTACCAATTTATCAATAAGTCTAAATTCAATGTGAGCAATACTTGGGTAATCAATGAATTGAATGCAGTTTCTTCATCAAATTTCTTGGCTTTATTGCCATCTTCAAATGAAAAAGATACTTTTCATACCGTTAAATTATACATTAGAAATGCATTTAACTGTGTTGATAGTACCATGCAAATTATAAAAGTGAAACCTAAAATGCACATCGGCTTCGACAATAGCCCTCAAATCGCTTGTGAAAAAGGTATCGTTAATTTCACCAACAATTCTCAAAGTGCAGTAAGGTATTTTTGGAGCTTTGGGGATGGTGGTTTGTCTAACGAGGTTAACCCAACCTATGTATACAACCGCTACGGTACATACAAAGTAATGTTGTTTGGATATGATAAAGATGGTTGTGTAGACAGCAGTAATGGCAATACTTTCGTTAAAGTATTAGAAAAACCTAAAGCTGATTTTACTTTCTTGCCAGCTATGCCAAAATTGCCAAATGCAATTGTTACCTTCACTTCAACACCAACAATCAATAGTACCAACGTCGACAATTTAATCTATGAGTGGAACTTTGGTGATGCAAGTTTTCCAACACAAAACAAAGGCGTTAAGCACCCAGTGCATACTTATTCAACTGCAGGAAACAAAGAAGTTACTTTAACCATTTGGAACCAACAATGCAGCGATGTAGTTTCTAAACCATTGTTTGTTGAAGATCCAAAACCAGAGATTACTTTCTCTGCTGATACCACGCAAGGCTGCGCTGCTTTAACTGTGCACTTCTCAAACAAAACCATCAATGCACGATCATACAGATGGGTATTTGGTGATGGAACTCCTGATTCATACGAAAAAGAACCTACCCATGTGTTTAAGTTCGCTGGAAAATGGGATGTAACACTTATCGCTATTGGTACAGGTGGTACCAGCTCTAAAACTGTAAACTATATGATTACAGTATTGCCTCGCCCTGATGCCGATTTCTTCACCAATAAAAAATTCTTAAACTTGCCGAATGCAGTATTCTCAATGCAAAACATTAGCAACAACGCAATCAAATACAACTGGTATATTTATGATAGTTTCAACAATGTGGTTGATGGTTCTGCATTAAGAGATCCTTCATTCAATATTCAAGAAGTTGGTCAGTTCTCAGTGAAATTAATTGCTACCAATTCTTATGGTTGCACCGACACCATGCTTAAGCATAACTACATCGGAACATTCAAAGAAGGTTATGTGTATGTTCCTAACGCGTTCTCTCCAAATAACAACGGTAGAAATGAAGGTTTCAAACCTTCAACCTTTAATGTTAAAACTACCGAATACAGCTTTAAAGTATTTACACGTTGGGGCGAATTGGTATATGAAACAAACGACTTAGATGCAGAATGGGATGGTACATTCAACGGTGAAAAATGCACCCAAGATGTATACGTCTTCACTGTAAATGGTCAATACATCAACAACGATCAGTTTACCTTCAGAGGCACTCTATCTTTGTTGAGATAATAAGAACAGTTCTTGATAATTGCAAATTTTTTGTTGATGAAGCCGGCTTTTCTTTAATTAGAAAGGCCGGTTTTCTTTTACAGCCATTATGCACTCATGCTGCTTCCCAAAGGAAATGCTAAAGCATAAAACAAATCGCGTATCGGATAGCGCACAACCTTTTGGTTTTCCAAAGAATAAATATCATCTGATACTTCAGTCATTTGAAAAACTTCTAAACTGTAATCGTCTGGTACCTCGCTGGGTTCGCTGTTGAATTTGTTAAGCACATCTAAATAGACATCGTGTTGGTCTTTAAGCACGGCAAAAAGTAGATGGTCTTTGTGGACATCACGCATATAAACATAGCGTTTTTTGTCATAGTGTAGTATGTATTGCATAGTGGGTTTTGATTTAAAACAAATTTAAAACATATAATTTTAATATATCTAATGATATTTAACAAACTATTGTGTATGAGCGAGATAATTTTTGAAACCGCCATTTTTTAACTCAGAATAGTAGTATTTTTTCGACAAAGGGTTAAAATACTTAGTTTTTTGTTTAATTATTTTTCAAGCTTTATTTAATCTAATGGTAATATTGTGCCCCTTAGTTTGGCTAAAACAGCCAAAAAAAATCCATTATCTTCGCATCCCTTGATTTTTAAACTAAAAGAATATCGAAACACTGTAAAAAGTATTGCCAAATTGGCCATCCCCATTACCATTGGACAACTGGGACTGGTTTTAATGGGTTTTGCTGATGTGGTGATGTTGGGCCGCTACAATACGATTTCTATGAGTTCTGCCGGTGTTGGAAATGCTGTTTTTTTTCTATTCTCTTTAATTGGAATAGGTACCTTGTATGCAGTCAGTACCATAATCTCCATTGCAGTAGGAGAGGGTAAACCTCAACAAACCATTCCTGTTTTCTTTTCTTCTCTCTGGGTAAGTCTCTTGCTAAGTGCGGGTTTGATGGGGTTAAACTTGCTGCTGTATTTTAATTTTGATTGGTTTGGTCAAACGCCTGCCATTTCAAAATTGGCAAAAGAGTTTTTATGGATAGTCAATTTTTCTTTGCCTGCTTTGCTCTTTTTCAACAATGGGAAACAGGTCATGGACGGTCTAGGCAAAACACAGATATCAATGTATGTGACTTTTTTTGGATTGGCTCTAAATGTGTTTTTAAATAGTTTCTTAATTTTTGGGAAATATGGTGCTCCAGAAATGGGTATGGCTGGGGCCGCATGGGCAACCGTTATCTCTCGTTATACCATGGCAATCATTATGTTGCTATGGACTTGGTTTCATCCACGCTTTATTGAACTTAAAAAAATGCAGATTGAAGTCAAATCATATGTTTGGTCAATTCTTCGCATTGGATTTCCTGTTGGTTTTACGTATTTCTTTGAAATTGCAGCTTTCTCATATGCGTTGATTATGGCAGGACGGATTTCCGAACTGCATTCTGGTGCCCATCAAATCGCCATTAACTTAGCCTCTATTACCTATATGTTTGTTCTCGGTATTTCAGCAGCTTGTAGCATTGTCGTAGGTAACCACTACGGAGCCAAGGATGCCCTTGGTGTAAGGAAAGCAGGGTTTGCTGCCATTGGCTTAACCATTGCCATAGAACTTGTGTTTGCAGTTGTTTTCATGGTGTTTAATAAAGAGATTCCTTTGATATATACCGATGATGTTAAGTTGTTAGCAATGACGCCTTCTTTAATTATTCTAGCCGCGTTCTTTCAAATTAGTGATGGGCTGCAAGCTGTAGGCGCTGGCGCATTGAGAGGAATAAAAGACACAAAAATTACAGGGATAATAGCCTTGGTTGCTTATTGGGTTTTTATGATGCCGGGTGCCTATTACCTTTGCTTTACTTTAAAAATGGGTATTGAAGGTATCTGGATAGCTTTTGTAGTTGGTTTGAGCTTTGCTGCCATTTTGTTGCTGTACCGTTTCAATTATAAAACCAAAGCTAAGCGTTTGGTGTTTGAAGATGAATCCTAATTTATTATTCTATATTTGTTAAAGATTATGAAGTTTTTGTTTAAATATTTTTTAGCCACTTTTTTTGTACTTACATGGTGTCCAATGGCCTTTTCGCAAGCATCTTTGAAGCCTGCTTACTCTTTCTCAATTGAGCCAACTATTGGCAACCGCTTGATCACCTACAAAGGCAATTATTCCAAATTGTTTAAAGATTCTATTAAGAAAGCCGACCACAGCAGAGACGCATTTTCTGCGGCATTTATGGTGTCTACAAAGTTTAAGTCAAACAGCCGTTTCTATATTGGCCTGCAGTTTCAGAATTTCGGATTTGCCCGCAAAAAAGACAATCTTCGCTTTTTGGATACCATACATCCAGAAATTGGGATAATGAACGATTTGTCTCAAATAGGTGGTGCTTATGTTGACTTTAATTACCGCTATGCCTATCTGGCTGTTCCAATATTGTTCTCTCAACAAATTTCATCGAAAAAGAAACCGAATACCACTGTTCATTTAATCTATGGTGGCTCAATCGCAGTGCTACTAAAACACGACATTAGAGCAGTTTTACATGGGTTTTCGACCCGCGGCAACCAAAAGGTTTACACCTTGAGAAATCCTTCTGAAAATGTCGACCGTATCAATGTAAATCTTCATGGTGGTTTACGAATCGAAAATATGCTCTACAACAAAAGCACCTGGGTATTTGTTCAGCCAGAACTTTTTGTTCCAACATTGAACGCAAACTCGAGCAATGAAAGGCATCACCTTTGGGCCATTGGTCTTCAAGTTGGTATCTATTACATTCCTATGGCAAAAGACGATAAAATATAAAATGAGAGCTTTAATTCAACGGGTAAGTCATTCGTCTCTCAGCATTAAAGGTGCAACACATGCCCACATTGGTAAAGGCTTTTTAGTTTTGTTGGGTATAGAAGAGGCAGATACATCGGACGATGTGCAGTGGTTGAGCAATAAAGTCGTCGGACTTAGAATCTTTAATGATGCTGATGAAAAAATGAATCTGTCGCTTAGCGACATTCAAGGCGAAATATTGTTGGTCAGTCAATTTACTCTTTTTGCTTCCACGGTAAAAGGGAATAGACCATCATTTATTAAAGCGGCTAGACCAGAACATGCCATTCCATTGTATGAAGAATTTATATTGCAATTGAATAAGACACTTTCCGGAAAAGTTCAGACGGGTGTTTTTGGTGCAGATATGCAAATTGAACTGCTTAACGACGGCCCAGTAAGCATTATAATAGATTCAAAAATTAAAGAATAGCAAGCATTTAAAGGACATTTAAGTTTGTGTCGTTATTTTTTGACATTCAATCGTTATCTTATTTTATCTCTAAAATTTTCCCAATTCAAATACCTATATTTGCCCCCGTTTTATGGTGATTCAAGTTTTAAAATCAAAGATACACAACGTAAAAATTACTTTTACAGAACTTAACTATATTGGCAGTATAACCATTGATGAAGATCTATTGGACGCTGCAAATATGATAGAAAACGAAAAAGTTCTCATTGTAAACAACAACAATGGAGAACGTTTTGAAACCTATATCATCAAAGGTGAAAGAGGTTCAGGTATAATTGGTCTCAACGGTGCTGCTGCGCGCAGAGGCATGCTAGGCGATGAGCTAATCATTATTAGCTTTGCCAGTATGGACTTCGAAGAAGCTAAAACCCATAAGCCTTGGTTGGTCTTCCCAAACAAATTCAATAAACTTTAAAGATGAATAAAAAAGAAATAATCAAATACCTCGTTTTCGCAGCCATCGGTGTTCTGATTGTTTATTTTATACAAAAGAACTTTACCTTCGATGAATTTTTGCGCAACATCAAAATTGCCAAAATTCAATTTGTAATTATTTCTGTTTCCATGGGCGTTTTGGCGGTCTTTATTCGTGCCTTACGTTGGCAACTTTTGCTTGAACCAATGGGCTACAAAACAAAATTAAGCAACGCTTACCACGCAACCATGAGTGGCTATTTGGTTAACCTAGGTATTCCGCGTTCTGGTGAGGTATCCCGCTGTGCAATGTTGTCTAAAACTGATAAAATCCCTTTGAACGTTTTGATAGGCACTGTTTTAAGTGAACGCATACTTGACCTTGTAATGTTGGGATTGGTGATCTTTGGCGCTGTTTTATTGCAGTTTGATCTTCTATACGGTTACATCTACGAAAATGTAATTGTGAAAATCAAAGACAATAGTTTTCTTTTAATCATTGTCTCAATAGTTGGTGTTTTGGGTTTGGTTCTCGTATTAAATGCCAAGCGCTTTTTTAAAGCAGATTCAGGATTGGGAAAATTGTTTTTAGGCTTTTTCGATGGCATTAAAAGTGTATTCACACTTCAAAAACCAATATTATTTGTTGCTTATACCTTTGGAATTTGGATTTGCTATTTAATGATGACCTATACCATTCTTTTGGCCTTCGATTTTACAGAAAACCTCGGACTTGCAGGCGGCTTATCAACTTTGGTGTTTAGTACCTTAGGTGTCATTATTCCAGCACCAGCTGGAGGCGCTACCATTTATAGCATTTACATTGGTTTGAATCAAATTTATTCGATTTCCATCGCACAAGCAAAAGCAATCGGTATTGTTATGTTTTCAAGCAACATCATCATGATAATTTTGGCTGGAACCATTTCGTACATCATTATGGCCAAAAGAACCAAAGCATAATTCCATGGGCCAACATCAAAATATCGCCAATAAAATTAAATCTTTACCTGAATTGCTTCAGGCCTTAAAACTTGAACGTGAAAAGGGCAAGTCCATTGTTTTTACCAATGGGTGTTTTGATATCCTCCATAAAGGCCATGTTGATTATCTCGCTAAAGCAGCTGATAAAGGCGATGTCTTGGTGGTTGCTGTAAATGCTGACGAATCGGTAAAACGCCTAGGTAAATCGCCTTCTCGTCCTATACAAGACCAAGATGCTCGCGCATATCTGATTGCAGCTTTAGAAAGTGTTTCTTACGTTTTCTTGTTTTTTGAAGATACCCCAAAAGAAGTGATTGATCAAATTGTTCCAAATGTGCTTGTAAAAGGCAGCGATTATAAGGCTGAGGACATCGTCGGTTATGACACTGTTATTAAAAACGGGGGTAAAGTTGAAACCATCGATTTCATCCCAGGGTACTCAACCAGCGGAATAGAAAAGAAAATTCTCGCTGGACATTAATTAAAATCGTCCTGTAAATCCAAATTGAAAGACCGATTTGGCCAATCCCAATTCCGCATAAATTCCCAAATTATCGTCAAAGAAATGCCTATAACCAAGGGTAGATTCAAATCCGAGGCGGCTTAAACTAGGCAAATCCAATTTAGGCTGGTTGTCTTTGAACTCAGAATCAATAATTAACTTACCCGTTCTAAATCCAATGCCTAGTCCCCAGTAAAAATCATTTTTTTCATGGTTTTCTGGATTAAGAAAATGAATATTAGCCCTTAAATTAAAGGCAGTGTTATTGCTGCTGATATTGATTTTGTTTGGGTAAATGCGTCCTATATTTGTGTCCAATACATCTTGCGTGTAGGAAATCGAATAGGTCATATGGTTAATGCTTAATCCAACGCCTAGCCATGGTTTAACGCGGTTTTCATATTTCAAATGAAAGGGTCCTGTGCCCATTGCCGAATAGTTTTTTTCTGTGTTTAAATAGCTAAAGAAAAATTTAGGTAAATTAGGAAAACCAGCGCCTATACTCACTGTGTTTTGTCCAATTTGAGCAAACGTAACCGCAATTTGGGTGAAAAACAAAAAACCTAAGACCTTTAATTTCATGCCTCAAAAATAAGGGTTAAATTCAATTCTTTTTCCATTGCCAAATTCTTGAATTTTTCCAGCATCCCAAGCCAAATTGCCGTTAATAAAGGTTTTGTCGACACTGTATTGAAATGTATGGCCTTCAAAGGGACTCCATCCGCAATGGTATAGCAGGTTTTTGCGTTCTATTAATTCAGGACGGTTTTTTACCAAAACCAAATCAGCAAAATAGCCTTCTCTCAAATACCCTCTGTCTTTAACTTTGAATAATATGGCGGGGTTGTGACTCATTTTTTGAACCAAAAGTTCTAAACTGATTTTCCCCTGTGCATAAAAATCAAACATGGCTTGAACGCTCTGTTGAACTAAAGGTCCACCTGATGGTGCACTCAAATAGGCTTGTTCTTTTTCTTCAATGGTATGTGGGGCATGGTCTGTTGCAATAACATCTATGCGACCATCCAATAAGGCTTTCCATATCCCTGCTCTGTCTTCGGCCGATTTAATGGCAGGATTCCACTTGATCCAATTACCTTTTTCGTTGTAGTCTTGGTCTGAAAACCATATGTGGTGTATACAAGCTTCCGCTGTTATACGCTTGCTTTCCAATGGTTCTTGAGTAAATAATTCAGTTTCCTTTGCCGTTGAAATATGTAAAATATGCAAACGGGTGCCGTGTTTTTTAGCCAATTCAACCGCCATGCTACTGCTTAAATAACAAGCGTCTACATTTCGGATTTGTGGGTGGTGCTTAGCGTTAAGTTTGTCCCCGAATTGTGACTTGAATTGTGCTAAGTTGCTCAATACTGTATGCTCATCTTCACAATGGGTGGCAATAATTGTCGGGGCATTGGCGAAAATATGTTCAAGGGTACTCGGGCTATCAACCAACATATTGCCTGTGCTGCTGCCCATGAAAATTTTAATTCCACAAGTCGTTAGAGGGTTTGTGCGCATCACCTCTTCATAATTATCGTTGGTAGTGCCCATGAAAAAGGAATAATTGGCCAATGCGTTCTTAGCGGCTATTTGGTATTTGTCTTCTAATAATTCTTGCGTTACGGCTTGAGGTTTGGTGTTCGGCATTTCAAAAAAGGAAGTAACACCTCCAGCAACTGCGGCTCTACTTTCAGAGTAAATATTGCCTTTGTGGGTCAAACCTGGTTCGCGAAAATGCACCTGGTCGTCGATTGCGCCTGGAATTAAAAACATGCCTTCTGCATCAATGACTTCAGCATTCGGATGGGAAATATTGGGGTCAATTCGCTCAATGCGTTCGCCTTTGATAAGTAAATCGCCAACAGTGATTTTACCCTCATTTACCATTTGTGCTTGCTTGATAATTACCGATTTCATAGCAACAAAGGTAATAAACTTGTGTTTTAGAATTTAATTTTCATGCTCATTTTTTGATTTAATTATTTTATGATGGGCATCAATTTTTTAAATATAAAATAACCACACATTTGCATAGACAAGCCCAAGGAGCAAAACAATCTTAACTAGAGGCATAAGACGAATAATTACAACTGTGATTGCGCAAGTGGCCACAGTTTTTTATTAATTTGAGGAAATTGGTTTTTTTTTCTGCTTCTATTTGAAATTAGTAATTCATCCTCTCAAAACATTTCTTTAATTTCGCAGCTTTATGATGAACCAAGAAGACCTGTTTAAAAATATTATTTCCCACAGCAAGGAATACGGATTTATTTTTCAATCGAGTGAAATATACGACGGTTTGTCTGCCGTATATGATTATGGCCAAATGGGGGCTGAGTTGAAAAAAAACCTACGCGATTTTTGGTGGAAAAGCATGGTTCAAATGCACCAAAATATTGTAGGTATTGATTCGGCAATTTTTATGCATCCAACAACTTGGAAAGCAAGTGGCCACGTTGATGCATTTAACGATCCATTAATCGACAATAAAGACAGCAAAAAAAGATACAGAGCAGATGTGCTAATTGAAGAACATGTTTCTAAAATTAGAGCTAAGGCGGATAAAGAAGTTGAAAAAGCAGCCAAGCGTTTTGGCGAAACTTTTGATGAGACCATGTACCGTCAAACCAATCCCCGTGTCCTAGAATATAATGCCAAGGCTGATGAGGTTGAAACTCGATTTAAATCTGCTTTGGAAGAAAATCAATTGGATGAGGTAAGACAAATTATCATCGATTGCGAAATCGTTTGCCCAATTTCAGGAACAAAAAACTGGACAGAGGTTAGACAATTTAACCTCATGTTCTCAACCCAAATGGGTTCTTTGTCAGACGATGCCAATACCATTTATCTAAGACCGGAAACCGCCCAAGGGATTTTTGTCAATTTCTTAAATGTTCAAAAGACTGGCCGAATGAAAATTCCTTTTGGTATTGCCCAAACGGGTAAAGCGTTCAGAAATGAAATCGTTGCCAGACAGTTTATTTTTAGAATGCGCGAATTTGAACAAATGGAAATGCAATTCTTTGTTCGTCCAGGTACGGAAATGACTTGGTACAACTATTGGAAAAATACCCGCATGAAATGGCACAGAGCCTTGGGTTTTGCCGATAAAAAACACAAGTTTCACGACCATTTAAAATTGGCCCATTATGCCAACGCTGCAACCGATATTGAATTTGATTTCCCATTCGGTTTTAAAGAATTAGAAGGAATTCATAGCCGCACCGATTTTGATTTGAAAAAACATGAAGAATTTAGTGGCAAAAAATTACAGTATTTCGATCCTGAATTGAACGAAAGTTATGTGCCTTATGTGGTGGAAACGTCCATTGGTTTGGATAGATTGTTCTTGGCCATCATGTCTGAAGCCTATAAAGAGGAAACCTTAGCGGATGGAAGCAGCCGCGTGGTTCTTAAATTCCCATTTGCATTGTCTCCTATCAAAGCTGCAATTCTTCCTTTGGTTAATAAAGATGGATTGCCAGAGAAAGCCGAGGAGATAGTAAACCTGTTAAAGTACGATCACAATGTTGCAACTGAAGCAAAAGATGCTATTGGAAAAAGATACAGACGCCATGATGCCATCGGAACGCCGTATTGTATAACTGTGGATTACGAAACCATGGAGACCAATACCGTTACAATTAGAAACCGCGACACCATGGAACAAGAGCGTGTGAATATAGATGACCTAAGAAATATCCTTAACAATACCGTTAGTCTTTCTTCTTTACTAGAGAAAAGCGCTGGTATAACTGAATAGTTTTTGTGTTAAAAGGCATTTCAACATTGGCTGATTTTATGCACTTTGAGGGCATGGAAGCAGGCTGTGATGAAGCGGGGAGGGGCTGTTTGGCTGGTCCTGTGTCTGCTGCTGCTGTTATCATACCCAAAGGTGTAAATATTGTTGGGTTAAACGATTCAAAACAATTAAGCGAAAAAAAACGCAAAGAACTGCGTTTGGAAATTGAAGCCAAGTGCTATTGGAAGGTGGTTATGCTGGGACCAGAAGTCATCGATAAAATTAATATTTTGAATGCATCCATTCAAGCCATGCAATTGGCCCTCGAAGGACTGTCTAATCCTTTTAAACATATATTGGTTGACGGCAACCGATTTAAACCCTTTAAAGATGTTCCCTACACGACGGTTGTAAAAGGTGATGGGAAATTTAAAAGCATTGCAGCCGCTTCAATATTGGCCAAAACACATAGGGATGAGCTCATGGAAAACTTAAATTTAGAATTTCCTGAATATGGATGGGCGCAAAACAAAGGCTATCCAACAAAGTTACACCGGGCTGCTATTGCCGAGTATGGCAGTAACATTCACCACCGTAAAAGCTTCACACTTTTAGCAAAACAAATACCGCTGTTTTAAACCCCAGTATTAAAATATCATGGTAATACCGCCAATGATATTGAACCCATAAACTGGATAATTGTACCATCTTTGGTAGCGGTTGTTCAACAAATTATTGGCTTGCACAAATGCAGAAAGTTTGTTTTTGAATCGGTAATCAATACCCATAGAAATATCATAAAATGCTTCGATGCTATTGCTGGTGTTGATTTTGGTATTGATGTCCATGGTTTTTTGCTTTTGTGCACCAAAGGCCATGATGTCAATGTGCGGATACAATTTGTTTTTGATGTTGAAACGCATATTCATCTTTGCATCTAAGTTAGGCAATTGCCATGGATAAGCCTGTTCTGTAATCTCATAATTGTAAAAATTACCCAATACACCAATGCGAACTTTTTCGCTTAAGCTGTAGTTAAATGCTGCTGTGAATTTCAACAAACTTACTTGGGTATAGAGTATGGAGAATGAATTAACTGCAAAATTCGAATCTTTTCTTGTTACGAATAAAGGCATTTTTGAAACATCTGAATAGGCAATCTCAAACATCGCATCAGCACTTGCGCCCATCTTTGCATTAATTCCCAAATACGATTTTAAATTTTCGTACATATTGCTTAATTCATATTGAGAAGTGAAGGGATTGGTGTTGATGATGTTTCTGAGACTTTGTTTCTGATAGCGGCCATCAATTCCTGCGTAAAGATTTGCAACGCCTTCAATTAAAGGATAATTTACTTTTATTACTGGATTGAAGTAAGGAACCGCTGAATCTTTTCCATTGATGAAAATTGAGGTGTTAAAACCTGCTGTAATTTGCAAGCCTTCATATTCAAATTCAAACCTTGGATCGATTTGTATAAATAATCTTTTTATGCTGCTTAAACTGTCCCATTTAAATGTGTTGTAGTCTACACCCAATACAGCACTGAGTTGGCAGTTCTTAAGTTCGTTGAAATTTGGAATGTTGCCGTATAACTTGGTGTTAAAAGCGTATTGGTTTTCCAATGCTTTATCGATGCCGAAATTGTAATAGTTAAACTGACTGCGGTGCTTTAATTTTTTCTTACTGCTTGCAGTGCTATTGAAATAAGCTCTAGCATCAAAAGTGTTAATGGTGCGAGAAAGGTTCTTGGTGCTCACTTCTAATTTTTTACTGCTGGTATCATAACCGTAGTAATAGAATTTGTTTTGGCGGTAGTTAACGTCGATGCCTAACTCACTATTTTCGGTATACGTACTCGCATAGCCTTTGAAGTTGTGGTTGCTGAAATCGGCAAATGAATTGTTAAGGTTTGAATTTGTTTGCAGAAAACGGTAATGCGCGCCATAGCTGTATTTCTTGTTTTGCTTGTTGTTTAGGAATATCTCAGCTAAGGGTGTTCTGATATTTCCATAACCAAGTTTGATAAAACTGTTTGGATAAACGCTTTCATTGTTGACAATCAAATCAGCTACTGGCATCGGGTTGACAATCTTTTCAGTATTTACTTGATGGGCTTTAATTTGATAGGTAAATACACTTGCTTTTATTTGTGGTTTGTCAATTACTGGAACAGATTCAATTTTTTGAACGTCCATGAATTTAGGTTTGTAGATGGCTTCAATTACAACCTGTCTATTGGTGGTACTGTCTTTGTCCCTTTGTGCTGATGAAACAAAAGGAATGGAGGCAAGCAGAAGAATCAATGCGTTTTTCAACATAATACTTTACAAAGAACGCATAATTAGAAACAGTATTGCGTTTAAGGTATGCACAGAATGTTTACTTTTGTGGATATGCCAGCTTCAAAAGAAATTAAACGCTGTTCATGGTGTGAGCGCGACGATTTATACCGCAGGTACCACGATGAAGAGTGGGGCGTGCCTTCGCACGACGACCGCTATTTGTTTGAGCTCTTGCTTATGGAGTTTTTTCAAGCTGGTCTTAGTTGGTATACCATTTTATCCAAGCGAGAGGCCTTCAAATTGGCGTTTGACGGATTTGATGTTCATAAAGTGAGTGTATTCGACGAGGCTAAAGTTGAACTTTTAATGCAGAATTCTGGGATTATAAGACACCGTTTGAAAATTCAAGCAGCCGTGAATAATGCCAAACGGTTTATCGATATCCAAAATGAATTTGGAAGTTTCTCAAAGTATATATGGTCGTTTACAAATGGAAAAACATTAACGAATAGACCAGAGGACTTTTTTGGCTTAGCCTCTAAAAAGGAGTTAAGCGATAAGCTATCTAAAGATTTCAAGAAGAGGGGATTTAAGTTCATGGGTAGTACCGTTTGTTATGCCTATCTGCAAGCAATAGGGGTTGTAGATGACCATTTTGACTACTGCTTCAAGTCAGAATAAGACATATTGTCGCAATATTTTCTATTTTGTTTTTATTCAAGACTTTTTGTCTTGTTTTTTGATTTGGAATTTGCTTTGAAAGAGATGAATTATAAAAATTAAATAACAAGAATATGCTACATCTAAAATCAAGACCAGAAACCAATTTAAGCGACAGCTTTTTCCCTCAATCATTTAATTCAGTTATTGGCGCATTAATGGACGAACGCAGATCTATTGTCAATGATTTTACTCCATCTGCAGATATATTGGATATGGACACAGCCTTTGAAATTCGCATGGCTTTGCCTGGTGTTAAGAAAGAGGAGGTTAAAATTTTATTGGAAGGTGATTTGCTTCGCGTAGAGGGCGAGAGGAAACAAGAATCCGAAATATCCAACTCAAGGTTTATTAAAAAAGAGATGAGTTTTGGCCGTTTTAGCCGCTCATTTAAGATTGGAAAAATTGAATTATCCAAAATAGAGGCAGCGTTTGAACATGGAATTTTAAAAATTACCTTGCCTAAAAGCGCGGAAGAAAAGCCAGCGCAAATCTTAATAAAGTAAATTTTTCATCATAATTGTTTGGTTTTAGCCTGTTCGAATTCGTTTGGACAGGCTATTTTTTTAAAAATAGTTTAAAAACCAGAATATGAATACCCTATTGAATGAATGCTCTCTTTTGCTCTTAAATAATCCTTGAATATAAATTAATTTTTGTTTTTGTTTTTTTTTAGGGATTTATTAACCTACCTTTGTTCCATACTGCAAGGGTTGTTCCTCAGTACGATTAATTTTAAAAGACAAATGAACATTTACGTAGGTAATCTTAGCTTCCGTGCGAGCGAGCAAGATGTACAAAACCTTTTCGCCCAGTATGGTGAAGTTAGCTCAGCAAGAATCATTAAAGACAAATTCACAGGCCGTTCACGCGGATTTGCTATCGTTGAAATGAACGATGACTCATCAGCTAACGCTGCGATTGCTGCACTTCACGAGAAAGAATTTATGGAAAGAAACCTAGTTGTTAACGAAGCTAGACCAAGAGAAAATTCTGGTAATGGTGGTGGTGGCAATTTCAACCGCGGTGGCGGTGGTAATGGTGGAAACAACAGAAGATATTAATTTTCGAAAACCTCTTAAAAATGGCCCTGTAACTTTATTGTTACAGGGCTTTTTTGCGTTTAATGCCAATGGTTTTAAGCCTTTTAGGACACACTAAAAAAAATGTTGATAGTTTTGACTTTTTATTGGATTTAAATCCATACTTTTGCAGCAAATTTTAAAACCCTTATTATTCAATGGCAAATACCGGAAAAATATCACAGGTGATCGGACCAATAGTGGACGTCAACTTCAGTGAAGAAGGCTCAGTGCTTCCTAGAATCCTAGATGCGTTAAGCGTTAGCAAACCAGACGGAACAGTTGTAGTGCTTGAGGTGCAACAACACCTTGGGGAGAAAACAGTTAGAACCATCGCAATGGACAGTACTGACGGATTGGTGCGTGGTTCTCAAGTAACCGATTCAGGAAAACCAATCTCGATGCCAGTAGGTGACGAAATTAAGGGTCGCTTGATGAATGTTGTTGGTGAAGCCATCGACGGTATCAGCGTTCTAGAAAACAAAAACAGCAGAGCCATTCATGCTGCTGCTCCAACTTTTGACAATCTATCAACTTCAACTGAACCTCTTTACACTGGTATCAAAGTAATCGACTTACTTGAGCCATACGCTAAAGGTGGTAAAATTGGTTTGTTCGGTGGTGCTGGTGTTGGTAAAACAGTATTGATCATGGAACTAATTAACAACATCGCAAAAGCATACGAAGGTATGTCTGTATTCGCTGGTGTTGGTGAACGTACCCGTGAAGGTAATGACTTACTTCGTGAAATGATTGAATCTGGTGTTATTAAATACGGTGAGGAATTCGCTCACAGTATGGAAGAGGGCGGATGGGATCTTTCTAAAGTAGACAAAGAAGAATTAAAAAAATCTCAAGCAACTCTGGTTTTCGGTCAAATGAACGAACCTCCAGGAGCACGTGCTCGTGTGGCCTTATCAGGTCTCACTGTTGCTGAATATTTCCGTGATGGTGATGGAGAAGGTCAAGGAAAAGATATCCTTTTCTTTATCGATAACATCTTCCGTTTCACTCAAGCTGGTTCTGAAGTGTCTGCACTTCTTGGTCGTATGCCGTCTGCGGTAGGTTACCAGCCAACACTTGCAACTGAAATGGGTGTGATGCAAGAACGTATCACTTCAACTACAAGAGGTTCTATCACATCTGTACAAGCAGTTTATGTTCCTGCGGATGACTTGACTGACCCGGCTCCAGCAACAACATTTACCCACTTAGATGCTACTACAGTTCTAAGTCGTAAAATTGCTGAGTTAGGTATCTACCCTGCGGTCGACCCTCTAGATTCAACTTCAAGAATTTTATCTCCAGATGTATTGGGTAACGAACACTACAATACCGCTCAAAAAGTTAAACAAATCTTACAACGTTATAAAGAATTACAAGATATCATCGCTATCTTAGGTATGGATGAATTGAGTGAAGAAGATAAATTGATTGTGTCACGTGCTAGACGTGTTCAACGTTTCCTTTCTCAACCTTTCCACGTTGCTGAACAATTCACTGGTCTTAAAGGTGTATTGGTTGACATCAAAGATACCATCAAAGGTTTCAATATGATTATGGACGGTGAAGTGGATGAATATCCAGAAGCTGCCTTTAACCTTGTTGGTACCATCGAAGATGCGATCGAAAAAGGTAAGAAAATGATGGCTGAAACCAATAAATAAGAAACATGCAAGTTGATATTTTAAGCCCAGACTCAACCCTGTTCTCAGGTGAAGCCAAAGTAGTTACTCTACCTGGTGTCAATGGCAGTTTCCAAATCATGAACATGCACGCACCAATGATTTCAGCCCTTGCAAAAGGAACTGTTGTTGTTGACAATGGCAGCGAAAAACAAGAATTCGCCGTTAACGGTGGAATTATCGAAGTGGTAGACAATAAAATTGTAATACTAGCTTAAGCCAGCATATAAAAAATTTAAAAGCCCGATGTTTTCATCGGGCTTTTTTTATGGCTTATTCAAAGCTTCTATTATCAAACTGTTTTTGTCGTAGACATCAAAAACATAGCGAGGCATTTGGAACTCATCAAATACGATGGTTCGGTAATCAAAAAACACAATTAACGGGTTCTCTACTTTTATGAACTTCGTGGTCTTTATAATTTTTTTGTAACTGCTGGTATCCTCCCTCCACAAGCGCGCCCTGCCAGTATCTTTTGGCTCAATACCCATCATTTCCAATACGTCATCATACGATTTTTTTACATTGGCCTGTAATACAAATCCTGTTAAATCGACCGGACTCTGAACCCTAACGCAACCATGACTAACCGCTCTATTGTTTTGTTGAAATTTGTTTTTCAATGGGGTGTCATGCAAATACACATCGAATGGATTTTTAAACGTAAATTTTATTTTACCCAAGGAATTGTCATCGCCTGCATTTTGTCTAATGGTGTAAGGAATGTTTCCTGGACTAAGCCTGCGCCAGTTGATTGAATATGGATTAACCGGTACCCCATCTTTTAAAACTTGATAGTTGTTTCTGTTTAAATACCCGGGGTCTTTTAATATATGGGCGTACATTTCTCTTCCAACTATGCTCGAAGGCACCGTCCAAGTCGGATTTAATACCACCCAATCAATATTGCTGTAAATTTGTGGTGTCTCATGGTTCATGGGTTTGTCGGAATAATTTTTACTTACAACATATTTTTTTTGTTTGCTGTCGTAATACCTTTCTTTCCCTTTTCCTACACAAACCAATAAGGTTTGTACACTGTCAACATAATGCATGTACAAGGTGAATTCTGGGATATTTACACGTATATACGGCTTGGGTGGTTCGAGACCAAACCATTTGATGCGTTCAATATTGGCCCTTATTTCATCTATTTTATCATTCTTTGAGGCATTAAGAATTTTTAATGTCGATTTTCCAATGATGCCATCGTCTGTTAAATTGCTGGTTTTTTGAAAGGCTTTAACATAATTTGACAGTTCTTTTTTATAAACGGTTTCGGTCTTGTATTTTTCTACCAAGCTGTCTGGGGCTAAACCGAGTTCGACCAAGCGAATGGCTAAACGACTTGCAATGGTGCACGTATCGCCAGGTTTTATTTTGCGAATGCCCACAGTGTCTATAAATGTTTCACTTCCATTGGTCTGCGAATAGGCCAAACGAAGCATTTTCCGCAATAATAAATAGTCTTTGTGCTGTGGATTGTACTGGATTAGTTTTATAATACCTGAATCTTTATCCAATACCTCGAGTAAATTAAAATTGGGATGGTTGGGGAAGGGCAGCGTGTATTTCATCCCCAACACGTCTTTTGGATTGGTTCTTCCCAAAACTTTATCATGCCAAACTGCGATCAAAAAATTGGTAAAATATAAATCGGCAAGAGCTAAACTCTCATATATTTCAGGTACTTTTTGTTTTTTGGCTATAGATAAATATTTGATAACAGTGTCTAATTTGTAATGCATTGGTTTTAATCCTTCGTAAACCAAACTGTCGTTGATCTTTTTTATGCTTTCAAAAAGCATTGAATCTTGTATTTCGATTAAACACTGAGGTGCAAATGCTTTTTCTTCATACACGGTAAACAAGGTGTCAAAATAATGTGTGAAGTTTGTGTCGTTTCTTAGCTGTTTTAGGTGCTGTTCTATCATTGGCTGCATCTCCTCGATATCGAAATCAGCGTACTTTTCCTCTATTTTGGATTTTTTCTTGCAAGAATCAGAAATGAGTAGAATAAATAGCCCGTAAAATAATAGTGTGTTTAAACTGGTTTTCATGCTTAATACAACAAATATAAGGTGAATTACTTCGAATTGTAAAAGATTAAATTTTTGTTTTATTTAATAATATTTATCGAGCTTTTATCCTTTTTTGTCTTATACACAAACATTTAGCTTTTAAGTTTGTTAGATTTGCACCGTCAATATGAAATACTTTTTTTCGTTTCTTTTCTTTTTTTTAGCCTCGGCTAATTTTTCCAATTTAAATGCACAAAATAAGGTTACCTTAAGTGGTTATGTAAAGGATTCAGCAAATGGTGAAGCCCTTACCTCTGCCTCAATTTCTGTTGAGGGCAACACAATAACTACGCAAACAAATATGTATGGTTTCTATTCTTTGTCAGTTTTGCCCGGATCTTACTCCATCTCTTTTTCAAATTTTGGGTTTAAAACAGAAAAATTCCAAATAGAAATTTCAAATAATGTGACTAAGAACGTTGATTTATCTCGAACGGAATCCAATTTAAAAACCGCAATTGTAAAAGGTAAGAAAAAGGAGAATCAAATTGAGAAGGTTGAAATGAGTACCAACAATTTGAATATCATGCAAATTAAGAAAGTACCAGCATTACTTGGAGAAGTTGATATTGTTAAAAGTGTTCAATTGCTTCCAGGTGTTAGCACAGTTGGGGAAGGCGCCACAGGATTTAACGTTCGTGGAGGTAGTATTGATCAAAATCTTATCTTACTTGACGAAGCGCCTGTATTTAATTCATCGCATTTGTTTGGTTTTTTCTCAGTTTTCAATCCCGATGCGGTTAAGGACGTTAAGTTAATTAAAGGGGGGATGCCAGCACAATATGGGGGCCGTTTGTCTTCCACTTTAGACGTGCGCATGAAGGAGGGAAACAATAAGAAGTTTGAGGTTAATGGGGGTGTTGGTCTCATCTTTAGCCGCTTTTCTATAGAAGGACCTATTGCCAGGAAAAATCCTAAGATGAAAAACAAATCGTCTTTTATTGTGGCTTTGAGAAGAAGTTATGCCGACGCCTTAGCCAAACCATTTTTGGTCAACAATGAAAATTTAAAAAATGCAATATTTTATTTTTATGATTTCACGGCAAAAGTAAATTATACATTTAATGCAAACAATAGGTTGTTCTTATCTGCATACGTTGGCCGCGATGCTTTTGGTGCTCCAGGTGCAAAGTTCGATTGGGGAAACAAAACAACAACTATACGTTGGAACCATTTGTTTTCTAAAAAAATATTTTCAAATTTCACGGCGTATTACAGTAAGTATGATTATCAACTTGGTTTCGGTACCGGGAACAATACATTCGAATGGAAGTCTAACATTGTTAACTTTAGTGTTAAACCAGATTTCACGTTTTATATAAACCCAAGAAACACACTGCAGTTTGGTGTGGTTTCAACTTATTATATCTTTAGTCCAGGACAAGCAATTTCTCAAGACGAAGGCTCTAGAGTTGATTTCGGTTTGCCTAAAAAGTATGCTCTAGAGAATGCAATTTATATTGAGAATGAGCAAAAAGTAAACGATAATTTTACCATGCGTTATGGCGTGCGTTTCTCCAGTTTCAACTACATTGGAAAAGGAACAGCTTTGATTTTAGAGAAGAACAATATGGCTCAAAGAGCAAATGTTATAGCAGAGCAAACCTTTAAGGCTAGAGAAATCATTCAATCTTATAATGTTCCTGAACCACGTTTTTCAGCCAATTACAAATTAAATAAGTTGTCCTCAGTTAAAGCCAGCTACAACCGAATGGCGCAATATTTACACTTAATTTCAAATACCGCTGCTTCAGTTCCTTTAGATGTTTGGACGCCTTCAACCAATAACATCAAACCACAAATTGCCGATCAAGTTGCAATTGGATACTTTAGAAATATTGGTAAAAATTTAGACTTTGAATTATCTGCTGAAACATTTTACAAAACACTGCAAAATCAAATTGACTATATAGATGGCGCAAATTTATTATTGAACAGCCAACTAGAAGCCGAATTGTTAAGTGGTAAAGGCAGGGCTTATGGACTTGAATTGTATGCAAAAAAGAATTCTGGGAAACTAACAGGATGGCTATCATACACCTTGTCTAAATCAGAAAGACAAGTAGACGGTATCAGCAACAGTGAATGGTACAACAACCGTTTTGATAGACGACACAATGCCAATATTACCGCTAGTTATGAAATTTCAAACAAATGGTCGGCCTCAGGAAGTTTTGTAATTGGCTCAGGAACTCCAACCAATTTGCCAAATACTAAATACAGTTTTCAAGGTTACCAAGGCATTCCTCAAAATGCATCAGGTTTGAGAAACAATGTAATCATCAAACCTTTTCATAGATTAGATTTATCTGCCACCTATACGCATAAAAAAACCGCCAAATGGGAGAGCAATTGGGTGTTTGGTGTGTACAATGTTTACAAAAGAAGAAACCCTTTTTCTTACTATACCCAAAACAATCCTGACAACAATATGCAAACCCAACTGATTCGTTACTCTATAGTTGGAAGCATTATTCCTTCTGTATCTTGGAACTTTAAATTTTAATCTGAAACACCATGAGAAAATATATATTTAGACTTGCTTTAGCTTTAACATCAGCCTTTTTTTTGAGCGCTTGTGAAGATTCAATAGATTTAGATTTGGGTGTACCGGTAGATCAAATTGTAATAGATGCGGTAATCAATCAAACAGCGGATACCCAATTTATTAAAATCACCAAGTCTATTGCCTACCTTGACAATGGCACTTATAAAGGATATGAGATGGATACCGTTGGGGTTTTAGATACATCAAATTTCGTGTTTCATCAATTCACTTACAAGGGAAATGGAGTGTATTATTTTGTGCCTAGTTCTCCCAATGTCTTTCAATTTGGAAGCACTTACCAATTAATTGCCAAAGATGGTGCAGATACTTATTTTTCTCAAAGCACATTAAATTCACCAACAAGTATCGATTCATTTACTTATTCCTATAAAGAAAGAGGATCATTTGGCGGACCTAAGGGCAACTATATCACCCTTTGGGCAAAAGACAAGATAGGTAAGGGCGATTTTTATTGGTTCAGATTGTATAGAAACGACAGTTTACAAGCCCAAGCAGGAGATATATTAATTGCCCAAGACAATTCAACAACTGCAGATGGTAGGGGTGATGGCGACTTGTTTATCGTTCCAATAAGAGATAATTTTACTTCTAGACCATTTATAAGTGGTGAGACGGCAAGAATAGAAATATTGAGTATTACACCAGAATTGTATTACTATTTAAATTTGATTAGCACTCAATTAAACAATACAGGTCTGTTTGCAGTTCCACCGAGTAATATTCCGAGCAATATAATTTGTATCAACGATCAGAAGAAAAAAGTGCTAGGGTTTTTCAGCATGTCCGGTAAAGTAAGTACTCAGAAATTGATAATAAAATAGGTTTATACCAATTTTACCTTCTTTAGGGTTGTTCGAATGTTAAGACGCATAAAATTAATTAACAATAATTTAATATAGCACTATTGTTTTTTATTGGAAGCGTATAAGTAAAGTATTGTTTTTGTTTTTAGTAGGGTTTATTTATTTTAGTTTGTGTTAAGTTATTGTACTATGTTTAAATGTAATTAATTGAAATTCAAATCACATTACATTTTTAAGCTCTTAAATTGTCATTTTAAAATGACAGTCTCAACCCGATAAAATTAACGTTTATCGGATAAGCTAATTTTAACAATAAAAATGCAGAAAATTTGAAAATTCTCTATTATTATTGCAGCAACAACTAATTTTTTCATTAAATGAGTCAAGCGCAAGTTAAAAAATCTACAAATTGGGTTAGTATTCTTACAATCCCCGCAGCATTAATCGTTTCAATCTTATTATACATTTTTGTATTCGGAGATCCTAACAATTTCAATGCAGATCATTCACCAAAAGACGGCAATTTCTTTGCTATCATTCACGAAGGTGGTGTAATCGTTCCAATTCTAATGACATTATTCTTAACAGTATTTACTGTTGTTATTGAACGTTTGTTCACTGTTGCATCTGCAAAAGGGACTGGTTCATTAGAAACATTCTTACAAAAAGTTAAATCCAATCTTAACAGCGGACAAGTAGCTGCTGCAGTTGCTGATTGTGACAAACAAAAAGGTTCTGTTGCAAACGTAGTAAGAGCTGGTTTAAATAAATATTCTGAAATGGAAAAAGATACTGAGCTTGAAACTGAGCAAAAAGTATTGGCTATCCAAAAAGAAATGGAAGAAGCTACTTCATTGGAATTACCAATGTTAGAAAAGAACTTATCTGTTTTGGCTACCATCGCATCAGTTGCAACTTTGATTGGTCTATTAGGTACTGTAATTGGTATGATCAAGGCGTTCTCAGCTTTGGCTACTGCAGGTACTCCTGACCCAGCGGCATTGTCGGCGGGTATTTCTGAAGCATTGATCAACACAGCTATCGGTATCGGTACCTCTGCTGTTGCGATTATATTCTACAACGTATTCACTGGAATGATTGACAAATTGACCTATGGTATTGATGAAATAGGTTTCAGTATTTCTCAAACATTTGCTTCAAAGAACAAATAAAACCTGCATACTGGTAATTATTCCAAAACATGCCAAAAGTAAAAATTCCACGTAAAAGTACCTCTATTGATATGACCGCAATGTGCGACGTATCATTCTTGTTGCTTACGTTTTTCATGTTGACTTCTAAGTTTAGACCACCAGAAGTGGTTCCAATTGATTTGCCGAACGCCCGTTCTCAAACCAAATTGGACCACGTGATGACTATCACAGTGGACAAAGACGGAGCTGCATATTTCAGTTTAACTGAAACATCAGACAGAGCAAGTCTATTGGAAAATATGCTGACTATCCACAAAGAAATTCAACTAACCAATAACCAAAAGAAAGCTTTCAAAGGTTTGGATATGTTTGGTTTCTCATTGGCTGAAATGCCAGGTATCTTAGCGCTTAATCCTACTCAGTTTAAAAACTACAAGCAGAATGGTATCCCTACGGATTCTGCTAAATGTGAATTGGCTGAATGGGTATTGCAAGCGAGATATGTTGATCCTTCAATGAAAATTGCAATCAAAGGAGATAGAAACAGCAACATCAAAGCAATAAAGCAAGTCATGACCGCGTTAACAGATAGAGTAAACGTCCAAAAGTTTAATCTGATAACTACCTTGGCTGGAAATGCACAAAAACAAGTCACTAAAGTAGAAGATCAAAAATAAGTCATAAACCATGGCAGAAATAAATACCGCGGAAGGCGGCAGTAAAAAGAAACACGGCGGGAAGTCACGGTCAAAGAAAATGTCGACCAAGGTGGATTTAACACCAATGGTAGACTTAGCTTTTCTATTGATTACTTTCTTCATGTTAACCACCACATTGAATAAACCCAATGCAATGGAGCTTAATATGCCTAAGAAAGCTCTTGATGAACAAGAAATGGTTAAAATCAATGAGGAGTTACTTCTTAATATTATATTAGACAAAGACAATGCTGTTTGGTTTTATGAAGGTACCACAGTAGCTGATCTAAAGAAAACGGTTTTCGCCAATGAAAAAGGTATCCGCGATATCATTTATTGGAAGCAAAATAAGCTTGAGAAATCTTATGGTAGCAAAGACACTATGATTTGCTTAATTAAGACCACAGAGGATGCGAAATTCAAAAACATGGTGGATGCATTAGATGAAATGGATATCACAGGTGTTAAGCGTTATGCCTTACAAGATATACAAGCCATCGAAATTGAAGCCATTAAGAATGGAGGAAACGTTAGAGTAATTCAGTAATTTCCTATTTATATTTACCTATTATAACTATTGTGTATTAACCTTTAAAAAAGAACCCTTATGGAAAACAGAGAAACCTACTTAGGACAAACCATGGATGACATTGTTTTTGAAACCAGAAACAAGGCCTATGGTGCATTCATTCTTCGTGGAGCTTATGCGAAAAACATGCTAAAGGCTTTGGCAATTAGCTGTAGTATTTTTGTATTTAGCCTTTATACCCCTAAAATGGCCAAATCAATTGGTCTATTTTCTGACGAACCTGAAGAGCAGCTTGATACAACAACCATTGTATTAGCACCGCCACCATCTATTAAAAAGGATGATGTTCCACCACCTCCACCACCACCAGAGCCAATTGTTGAAAGACCAACGGCCAAGTTTATGGAGATGAAAGCGGTTGAAAAAGATAAAGCCGAAGATCCACCGCCAACCATTGATGAACTTGAAGATAAAGATATTGGAAAGAAGGATGTTAAAGGTGAAAAAACGGATGAGCCACCACCACCAGATCCTAATCCTGGAGATGGAGATGTAGACAATAAAGTATACACCAACGTTGACCAAGAGGCTGAATTTATTGGCGGAGATGCTGCTTTCTATGCATTCTTAGATGATAATCTGGTTTATCCAGCTGGTCCTAAAGCAAACGAAATTGAAGGTGTTGCCACCATTGTGTTCGTTGTTACTCAATCTGGAGCCATTGAAGATGTGCGTGTAGAGCGTACTTCCGGGAATGATGAAATGGATGCTGAGGCTGTCAGAGTAATCAGAAAGTGTAGCAAACGCTACAAACCTGCTAAGAACAACGGTAAGCCAGTTAAGTCTATTTTCAGAATTGGAATCACTTTCCAATTGGAAGAAGAATAAGCAATAATTTATTCAGATGTTCAAACAACTGGTTAAATACCCAGCTTACATTTTCAAGTTCGCTATCTACATCTTGTTCCTATGTTTTGCGGTTTTGTTTTATTTCTCAAATATCAACCCTGCATTAACTCAAAACATTAGAATCTTATACGCCTCTATGTTGTTTTTATACGGAGGATATAGAACAGTAAGAACATACCAAGACTTCCAAAAAGAGATAGCCTCGGACAATGAACAATAAATTTTTTATAAGAATTGGATTGGTACTTTTACTAATCCAATTTTTTTCTTGTACCAATTCTAATACACAAAAAGCACTACCCAAAAATGCCGATACACTTGTTGTATGGGCTGATACCAGCTTAGGCGTTTTTACCAACGAACACAGAAAAGCTTTTCAGAATGATGGAAAACCGCCAATTATTTCTTTGGTTTACAAAAATGAATCTGAAATTATTACAGCTTTACTCAACAATAAAATTCATGCAGCATTCTTACAGAGGCTACTAAGTTCTGCCGAGGCCACAGCAATTGAAAAAGTTTCAGACTTTTACCCAAAACAATATACGTTTGCTTATGATGCATTCGTGTTTTTATGCAGTTCCAAAAACAACTTCGATAGCATATCCATAGAAAACATAGAAGGTGTCTTAAAAGGTAAAACCAATCCGTCTTTTAACTCCTTAATAAAAAACATTTTGGTGGAAAATAAAAATGCCTTAAGTGTTCAGTTTTTGAAATCAAAGTTCAATTTGAACCAGCAGGAACTTGCCAATTTGTACACCCAAAACAGTCCTAAAGAGCTTTTCGCTTATTTAAAAGCCTATCCCAATTCAATTGGGGTAATTCCATTTTCATACATAAGCGATGTTGAGTCGGAATCAATAGCCGAAATGCTAATAGGTCTCAAAGTTTTGTCTGTAAATTACAGCGATTCGTCTAAGAAGCGAATAACTGTTTTACCGTCTCAATCAAGCATTGCCACCAATGAATACCCCTTAATTACCCCCATTGTTTTTATAAATTCTAACATGCCATTTAAATCAGGCATTAATTTTGTAAACTACTTATACAAACCAAGAGCCCAAAGGTTGGTATTGAAATTAGGACTTTGTCCTGCAATATTTCCAGGGAGAGAAATCAAAATAAACACGAAATGAAAATGAAACAGATTTTTGCCTTATTATTTACTTGTGCTGTAGCTCAATTGTCTCAAGCACAAACCATGAAAGATGCAATCAACGAATTGCAAAATGAAAATTACATCAAAGCCAAACAAGGTTTTCTTAGCTTAAAAGGCGAAGAGCAAACTTTAGAATCATTCCTATATTTAGGAAATGTATACTTGAATCTAGGTGCTACAGATTCTGCTCAATATTATTATCAAAAGGCTGAATTGGCTACTGATGCATACGGAAGTATTGCCAAAGCAAGATTGGCTATTATGACCAATAAAGATTCAAATGAAGTAAAAGCGCATATTGAAAAAGCATTAAGCCAATCAAAACGCAGAAGTGCAGATGTGTTTTTTCAAGCTGCTTACCTTTCATTTCAACCAAAACCAAGCAATGCAAAGCAATTTATTGGCTATGCTGCAGAGGCGCATAGGTTAGCGCCTAATAACCATTATTACACCTTGGTTTACGGTGATTTGTACCTAGCAATGGGTGAGGGTGGTAAAGCCATGGGCAAATATGAAGATGTAGTGGCAGCTGATCCTAACAACGTTTTGGCCAATATCAGAATTGGGAGCTTATATTATGCTTCAATGAATTACCCTACAGCAATTGAATTTCTTGAAAAAGCAAATGCCTTAAATCCTAATTTTAGCGTTGCCCACAAAGAGTTGGGGGAATTGTATTTCCATACCAAACAAAACGACAAAGCAGCAGCTGAGTTCAAAAAATACATTTTGTTGAACGACAATGATGCAAGAATTAAATCAACCTATAGTGGATTTTTATACCAATTGAAAGAATATCAAAAAGCCATTGATGAGTGCAATATTTTCAAAGCTACAGACAGCACAAATTACACTTACTACAGAATCATTGCTTATTCTAATTTTGAACTTAAAAAATACAAAGAGGCTCAAGCTTCAATCAATAAGTTTTGGAAATACAGTGCTGGTAATAAAATTACTGCACTTGACTATGGTTACTCAGGTAAAATAGCTGGTGCTAACAACGATACCAGCTCTGCTATTAAATATTTGAAATCAGCAGTTACACTTGATACCAATAATGCTGATTTGCAATCTGAATATGCAAAAGCGCTTTACACAGCCAAACGCTATAAAGAAAGTATTAGTGAATACAAAAGAAGAGTAGGCATGAGAAAGTCCCCAGGGTCTTTGGATTATTACTACTTAGGTCGTGCATACTTCTCTAATGGTGAATATGTTTGTGCAGATACTTCTTTTGCAGACTTTTCAAGAATGCAACCTAAATCACCTGATGGATACTTATGGCGTGCAAAAAGTTTGGTGGAACAAGAAGATGTTAAAAATCTTAAAGGACTCGGTTCTGCTTATTATTTGAAATATATAGAATTGGCTTCTTCTGATATTTCAAAAAACAAATCAAACCTTGTTTCAGCCTATACCTATTTGGCTTATGTTGCATTAACTCAAAACGACAATGTAAAAGCGAAAGAATACTTTGGCAAACTTTTAGAAGTTGATCCAGAAAATAAGAATGCTCAGGAAGAAGTAAAGAAATTAGCTAAGTAGATTAAACTTTTAAGCTATAAAAATCCCGATTTTATCGGGATTTTTTTTTGTGCCCTATTGAATTAGAAGTTTGTTTTTTGTATCTTATTATAAGCACTGCAGAAGGTCTACATAGTTTTTGTTTTTTGCTTTTTTTATTCAAAAGCGCTTATTAACTTTGGTTAAAACTATGAAAAAACTATTCATTCTGACATTGTCCTTGATTTTTGAATTAGGATTAAATGCCCAAATTGTTGATGATTTTAACGACAACGATTTGAGTTCTGCACCTCAATGGTTGGGGGGTAACTCTAATTTCATAAACGTAAATGGGGCTTTGAAAAGCAATTCTAATTCCGCCAATACCCAGTTTGCTCTATCAACAGTTTTTAATCTATCTGGTGAGCTAGAATGGCGATTGAATGTAAAGTTAGCTTTTAATCCATCTTCCCTAAACTACATCGACTTTTTTATGTTTGCAGATTCTTCGAATTTGGTAAAAGCAAAGAATGGGCTTTTTGTGCGGATGGGAGGAAGCGCCGATGAGATTTCCTTCTTGAAGTTGGTGAATGGTATAGAAACCAAGTTAATTGATGGAAAAGATGGCTTGCTCAATGTTTCATCTTCTCAGTATACGCTTTCTATAATTTATAAAAATGATTCCATTACTCTATTCCATCAAAAACAAGGACAATCCAATTTCGTTTCAGAAGGAAGTGCTTATCTTCAAAATTTACAATTTGCAGATTATTCAGGAATAAGGGTTAGGCAAAGTACAAGTTCTTTTTTTCTTAAACACAATTTTGACGATTTGTACATTGGACCATTAATTAAAGATAGCCTAGCTCCTCAACTAGATAGTTTAAGAACAATTGGAGCCAAAGCCTTGATTTGTTATTTTAACGAGGCTTGTGATTCGTTTAGTTTGAATAAATTAAATGCTTACCAATTAAATGGGGCCATTTATCCCGATTCCATTGATGTAATTGCTAATAACCAGGTTCTTATTCGTTTTAAAGACTCTTTTCCAATTAACAGAAGTTCAGTACTGGTTATAAAAGGCATCAAAGACTTGTTTGGAAATCCGATGAATCAATCCAGCAACTTTATTGTTTATCAAACTGAAATTCCAAAGCAATGGGATGTCTTAATTTCAGAACTCATGGTTGACCCAGACCCTTCAGCAGGATTGCCTAACAATGAATATGTTGAAATTTACAATGCATCGTCTAAATTCATTTCTTTAGATAATTTGACTATTAGTGATCAAAGCACCAATATGGTTTTGCCACACAAAGTTCTTCATCCAGATTCGTTTTATGTTCTTTATACAGTTCCTTCTCTTAACAATGTCTCCGATGTGATTACACTTACCAATAAGATGGGTACCACAATTGATGAAATAAATTATAACGATTCATGGTACCATGATGATATTAAAAAGCAAGGAGGCTATAGTCTTGAACGCATTGATCTTCAACGGCCTTGCATGGCGGCTAATAATTGGTCTGCCAGCAAAGCAACAATTGGTGGAACGCCCAATGCAAAAAATTCTATTGCGGCGAAACAACCTTTAGATACCATTGCGCCAATGCTACTTAATTTTTACAGCAGCCACGACCGGTTTATAAACTTTGAGTTTAGCGAGAAAATTGATACCAGTAATGCACTTCAAATACAGATTAAAAACAATAATCTAAGTTTGCACTTATCCTCAATTCAATCTCCTGTTTATAACTATTTATGGCCTTACTTGCCAAGTAAAGACTCTACTTTCATTATTGAGATAAAAGGTGTCAAAGATTGTGAACAGAATTTAAATGATTTGATCAAAGTTACTTTTCAATGGCCATCAATTGCAGATTCGAAAGACATAGTGGTCAATGAAATTTTGTTCAATCCTAAGCCCAATGGGAAAGACTTTATAGAGCTTTTTAACAACAGCAACAAAACCTTTGATCTTTCTAAACTTTACTTTGTCGATTTGGATGTCAATGGAATGCCAAATAATTATTATCCATTGAGTGGTTCATATAAATTATTTAAGCCCAGCACCTATGCTTTGATAACAGAAGACACGAATTCAGTATGTCAAAATTATGCGTGTGGAAAAGGCCAAGCTTTGTATTGTCAGTCCAATAAATTAATGGGAATGCCAGATAAAGAAGGTAAGGTTATAGTATACAACCAGCTTAACATTGCCGTGGATAGTGTTTCTTATAATTCAAACTGGCATTTTAAATTTTTGACTGATCAAAATGGAGTAAGTTTAGAAAGATTAAGCTCCAGTATGGAAAGCAACGAAAGTAACACTTGGCATAGTGCAGCATCTTCTGTTGGGTATGCCAGTCCAGGCTCTGTAAATTCACAAATATCTGTACGTGTTGAAACCGATTTGTTTTTTAATTTAAATTCAAGAAGCTTGTCGCCCGATATGGATGGGTTTGAAGACTTATTGATATTGAGATACAAATTTCCGGAAGCAGATTATTTAAGCACAATAAAAATTTTTAACATAGAAGGAAAAGAAATGAAAACATTAATTAACAACAAAACATTAGGAACAGAAGGTGCAATTGTTTGGGATGGTACAGACCAAAATGCTGAAGTCTTGCCAATTGGCGTATACTTGGTTCTGATTGAGTGCTTGTCACCTTCAGGTGAGCTAAGAAGAGAAAAGTTAAGTATTTTGTTGGCAGAAAGCTTGTAGACGATTATTTATTCTTCATCCTTTTGGGTGATTATAAATAGATCTTCATTGTCTTTTTTCATGAGGTATTTTTCTCTGGCAAATTTCTCCAAATTTCTATTGTTTGAAAACAACTCTTTTTCAGAATTCCGAACGTTAATGATTTCTGATTTAAAATAACTGCGCTTTTCTTTTAAATCAGAAACTTCACTTCTCAATTCAATAAGATCTATGAAGTTGTTGCTGTCAAAAACAAGCATCCATGTCAAGGCAGATAAACTGACCAACCAATATTTGTATTTGTTCCAAAGCTTAATCACTACACAAAGTAACTGTTATTTTAACGATTAAAATAATTTTGATTTCCGCCTTGTCTACTAAAATGGAGTATCTGGCCCGTAGTATTCTACTGAGTTGTTTACCGTTTCAATCAAATGGATTTTATGCAGTTTGACATCTGATGGTAAATGAGGAATCAGTCGCTCCCAAATAGCAATTACAATGTTCTCCACTGAAGGCAAAACATCTTTCAAAAATGGAACATCAAGATTTAAATTTTTATGGTCAAGATGGTCTACAATTTCTTCTTCTATAATCACTTTTAGACGTTTTAGATCCATCACAAAACCCGTGTCTTTTGAGGGCCTTCCTTTAATTGTCACATACAAATCAAAATTATGTCCATGCCAATGTTCATTAGCACATTTGCCAAAACAGGCTTCGTTTTCTTCTTTGGTCCATAAAGGGTTGTATAGTTTATGTGCAGCATTAAAATGTGCCTTTCTGGTAACAAATACCACTGGAATAGTCATCGGTTTATAAATAAGCTGCAAATTTAACTCAAAATTATTTATTTTTGGAACTGACTTTTATATGATTATAATTACCGGAGCAGCAGGTTTTGTTGGCAGTTGTCTAGCAAGTAAATTAAATAGGGATGGCTATGTTGACCTTGTATTGGTGGATGATTTTTCAAAAGAAATCAAAAAGAGAAATTGGGAAAATTTGCAGTACACCGAATTGGTTGACAGAAACGACTTTTTTAATTGGGCAAAAGGCAAGGGAAATCAAATTCAATTTGTTTTTCATATCGGTGCTAGAACGGATACCACCGAATTTAATACAGAAATTTTAAACCAATTGAATTTCGAGTATTCAAAAAACATGTGGAATTTATGTGTTGAACAGGGAATACCTATGGTTTATGCCAGCAGCGCAGCAACTTATGGTATGGGGGAATATGGTTTTTCCGACAATTACCAACACATCAACGATTTGAAACCTTTAAATCCGTATGGTCAAAGCAAACAAGATTTTGATCTTTGGGTTCTTGCTCAAGATAAAACACCGTTTTTTTGGGCAGGTTTGAAGTTCTTTAATGTATATGGACCAAACGAGTACCACAAAGCCCGCATGGCTTCTGTTATTTTACATGCGATGGGTCAAATACAAGCAAACAAAGAATTGAATCTTTTCAAATCGCACCATCCAGACTATAAAGATGGGGAGCAAAAAAGAGATTTTGTCTATGTAATGGATGTCTTAAATGTTTTGATGTTTTTAATGAACCATAGAAAAGACTCTGGCATATATAACCTGGGAAGTGGGGAAGCAAATACATTTAAATTGTTGGCAGAGTCTGTTTTCGCAGCGCTTAACTTAGAACCTGTGATTCACTTTATTGATACACCAATCGATATCCGTGATAAATACCAATATTATACCTGTGCCGATATGAAAAAATTAAAAAATATTGGATATGATATTCCTTTTACTTCATTGGAAGATGGCATTAAATCGTATGTTCAGGAGTATCTTTTGACCAATAGTATTTATTGAAATTAAAAGAAAGCATATTTTTTATTCTTTTTCTCTTGAGCTTTTGCACCGCTCTGCTCATAGAGAATTTTGCTTTAAAAGATGATTTTTTACAGCCGGATGCCAATGCCTTGCTAAGACGAAAACTCAATAAAAAGCTCGTTAAGCAAGAGCAATTGTTGTCGGATTCAAATCTAATTGGTCTTATCGACGGATTTGATTTAAGCAAAGAACTATACAAGGACATTAAAAATCAACAGGTTTCTGTGTTCGCCTACAAACACAAATGTTTGGTTTTTTGGACTGATAATTTAATTCAACCCTATAATTTCCCTTGCACCAACACTTTTAAGAAAGAAATTTTACACAATAAAAAGGGTTGGTTTCAGATGCTTTCTTTGCATAAAAACGGTTTTGATATTTATTGTTACTACCAATTTTATCACGCTTATCCTTTTAATAATGCTTATTTTGTTGATGCATTCAATTCTGAATTGTCATTAAATAATGTCAGTTTAACGGCAAATGAAGAGATTCTGACATTAGAGCCTTCTGGTTATTTGACCCATTCTAATTTGCCTGAAATTAGTCAATCAAGTTTTTTAGGAAAACGCAAAAGACAAATGTTGGAATTTTTTTATTCGATTTCATTTGCATTCTTCATCGTTTTTTCTTTGCTCTTGGCAAGCAAACGGCAAGTTTTTAATGCGAGAAGATTTGTTATTGCCATAATGGCATTTATATCGGTGTTTAGTTTTTTGGCTTTCTTTAATATCGTCTTAAAACACAAATCTGATATTGAACTTTTTTCACCCGATCTAGCAGCTTACAGTGCTTCAATACCTTCACTTGGTCATTGCATTCTTTTAATGGTCGCAATTGTTTCTGCATTGGTTGTGCTGCATCAATTAATTAGTGCCCTTAAACAAAAGTCTCATCTAGAACCCAATAAGTATATATATTCTGGTATCTCCATCATTCAATGGGTTTTAAATTATTTGGTGGTTTTTGTTGTACTTCCGAAATACATATTGAATTCGAGGATAAATTATGATTTCAAATTATTAGCCAATGTAGATGAGAACACCCTGATTGGCTTGCTTAACGTGTTCTTTTTCTTTTTTGTTATCATTCTAAGCAACCGAATCTTGTCCAATTTGGTGAAACACAAAATTAACCAAACTGCATTTTTGAAATTTCATATTGCCATAGGACTAACTGTTGCAATGTATGCGTATTTCTATGACCATACCAATGGCTTTTTATTGATCTGTTTTTCTGTTTTTGGCTTTCTATTGCCATTTTGGCTTATATTTATTAAGAAACTTTTGTTCAGGCATATCATCGCTCTAGGGCTTTTATGCGCCGCAATTTTCTCGGTTCAGTTTGAACAATTAAACAGTTTTAAAGAAAAAGAACACAGGAAATTATTTGCAACCAAATTAATTGCAAAAGAAGATATCGATTTAGAGTTTAAACTTTTAGATATTGAAGAAGAGATGGTGCATACCGAGGCAATAGACTCTTTGTTTTATTATACTAAGAATGATTACAATGAACTAGAACTAAATTATAGGTATACATTTTTCAATGATTTTATTAAAAACTATGACATCAGTTTGATGCGCTATGATAGTTTTGGTGCTGATATTACGCCGAATAAACTCAGTTATGCCTATGCAAATTCGCTGTATAACCAATCGACCAATAAAAGCATTAGTAATTATTTTCTTTACATAAAAGACTTGCATTATTTGGGCGGTTATTTGGCGAAATATGAAATCTGTCCGGGCAAAAGAAACATAGGTTATGTTTTCTTGTTGTTAACACCAAAAGTGAAAAGTGATCTGTACAATTTGGATTATTTTTTCAATAAAATGGATTATAACAGTTTGGCTGATAATCGATACTCTTATGCCATCTACCAAAAAAATGAGTTGATTAAAAGTTTAGGTTCCTATCCCTACACGTTAAACAATGACCTCCAGTACAGCAAAATGGAAGATGAATCTTTTATGGAAGTCAATGGCTATTCTCAGCTCTTGAAGAAAATAAATGCTGAGACTTTCATAATCGTCTCTTTGAAATCGGCTACCTGGAACCAGATTTTCACGGTGTTTACTTTTATTCTTTTGTATTTCACCAGTGCCTTAGTGCTTGTTTTTATCGGGATTTACGCCTTGATATTTCTAATTGGTTTGCTTGGTTTTAATGCTAGATTTCAAAAAGTCTATGGTGTTATTACCAAGTATTTACGGGTTATAAATATCAATAAACTTTATTTAGAAACTAAAATCAGGTTGTCGTTTTTGTTGATGTCTGTTTTGATTTGTTCAGTCGTTGTTTATTTTACTGTTCAAAATGTAAACAAGAGTTTTAAAGAAAAACAGATTGAATCTTTGGATAAAAAAATGTCCCAAATTGTCTCAGAACTCGAATTGGGTTATAGCAAGCGTGATGAGCGACCAATTCAAAATTTAATTAAACATTTGGCAAACACATATGAGGTGGACATTAATTTGTATTTCAAAGATGGGACATTGTATCAAACCGCCAACAACAGGATATATGATGAGTCGTGGTTCTCTCCCTATCTACACCCTTTGGCACATTACGAATTAATACAACGCAAACAATACAATCTCAAGCAGGTTGAAAGGATCGGCTTGTTGGAGTATCAATCATATTACAACGCTTTGTTCGATGCCAATCGAAATCTAATTGGTTATGTGCATTTGCCTTATTTTTCTAAATCATTGGATTTGAAAAATGAGTTTTCAAGCTACCTTGGAAGTTTGCTGAATATCTCCGCTTTGTTGCTGATGATTTCTTTACTTATCGCTTCATACATTGGTCAAAGCCTTGTTCGTCCTTTGAATTTGATGATCTCGAGTTTGGCTAAAATTAAGTTGGGTGAGCAAAACCAATTGATAAACTGGAGCCGAAATGATGAAATTGGTCAATTGGTAGACCAATACAACGTGATGCTTAAAAAGTTGGAACTCAGTACCGAGAAATTAGCACGCAGTGAAAGGGAAGGGGCTTGGAAGGAAATGGCCAAACAGGTTGCTCATGAAATTAAGAACCCTTTGACGCCAATGAAATTACACCTGCAACATTTGCAAATGTCATTACACAAGGATGACGCATATTTGAAAGAGAAAATTGCTTCAATCAGCCAAATATTAATAGACCAAATTGACCAATTGAGCCATATGGCCGAAGAGTTTTCTTCTTTTGCTAAAATGCCAATGGCTTTGCCTGAAGTCCAAAATATCAATCAGATTTTAAATTCAAGTATTGTTTTGTTTCGCTCACAAAGTCATTTGGAAATAGATTTTCTGCCGTCTGATGAAATTTTATTGGTAATGGTGGATAAGGATCAAATAACCCGG
>JBIKPR010000118.1:0-4543 GCA_044357345.1 Bacteroidia bacterium | reverse complement strand
AGGGGGCTTCCATTCTCCTATACAATTGATGGAGGTTTATGGCTTGAAACCGGAGACTTTTGAAATCATTAAATCGAGAATACAAGTAAATTCAGATTTAATTGAAAAAATTGACATCAATAAATGCACAAACGAGCAATTAAATAAACATCCTTATTTTGGTTATAAAATTTCATCGCAATTAATCAATTATCGAGCGCAGCATGGAGCATTCAAGTCATTGAACGACTTGAAAAATCTTGTTTTATTAAGCCAAGAATCGATAGAAAAGATAAAATTCTATATTAAATTTGTGTGAATCAGTTAATCTTGGCATATTATTTTTTATTTTTGCAAACTTTATGAACTTTACTGTATCCGAAAACCAAACAATGATCAGGCAAATGTGCCGCGATTTTGCTGAAAAAAACATCAGACCAAACGTAATGCTTTGGGATGAAGCCCAGACTTTTCCTGCAGATTTATTTCGCGAAATGGGGAAACTAGGCATGATGGGAATATTAGTCCCTGAAGAATACGGTGGATCTGGCCTAGGATACTACGAATATGTTGAAGCCATAGTTGAAACTGCAAAGGTTTGTGGTTCAATTGGATTGAGCTTGGCTGCTCACAACAGTCTTTGCACAGGGCATATTCTTTATTTTGGTAACCACGAACAAAAAAGCAAATGGTTGCCTAAATTGGCCAGTGGAGAATGGATAGGAGCGTGGGGTTTAACGGAAGCCAATACAGGCAGTGATGCGATGCGTATGCAGGTTACAGCCAAAAAAGACGGTGACACCTGGGTTTTGAACGGCGCTAAGAATTGGATTACCCATGGTTCAACCGGAAATATTGCTGTTGTATTAGCAAGAACAGGTGATTTGTTGGATTCAAGAGGAATTACAGCTTTTGTTGTAGAAAGAGGTACACCTGGCTTTAAAGCAGGTAAGAAAGAAAACAAATTGGGTATGCGTGCCAGCGAAACTGCAGAAATGATATTTGAAGACTGCAGAATTCCTGAATCAAATGTATTGGGTGAAATAGGAGATGGTTTCATCCAAGCAATGAAGATTTTAGATGGAGGCAGAATATCAATTGCAGCTTTGTCTTTAGGTATCGCAAAAGGCGCTTATGAAGCTTCTGTTAAATATGCACAAGAACGTCAACAATTTGGACAACCAATTGCAAATTTCCAAGCCATTGGTTTCAAATTAGCTGATATGGCCATGCAAATTGAAGCTTCTGAATTGCTAATTCATGAGGCGTGTCATTTGAAAAACAATGGTCAAAATGTAAATAAAGTTTCAGCCATGGCAAAATATTATGCAAGCGAAACTTGTGTAAGAGTATCTACTGAAGCGGTTCAAATATTCGGTGGATATGGCTATACCAAAGATTTTCCAGTTGAGAAATATTACCGTGACAGCAAGCTATGCACAATAGGAGAAGGGACATCTGAAATACAAAAATTAGTTATTTCTCGAGCAGTATTGAAATAATTTGTTTGGAATAAAAATTTTATTATCTTTGCAAACCTAAATTTTTAAAATAAGTACACATGATTTATATCAACGTAAAAGACAACGAGAATCTCGACAAAGCACTTAAGAAGTACAAAAAGAAGTACGAAAAAATTGGTGTTATGAAAGAATTAAGAAGCCGTCAAGCTTTTGAAAAGCCATCAATCACAAGAAGAATGGAAATTAAAAAAGCTGCATATAGAAGTTTTATGCAAAGTCAAGAGAACAACTAAGCAAAAAATATATTAATTTAGCGTCCGATAATTCAAATTGTCGGACGCTTTTTTTATACAGAGGTTTGAGGTGTATTTGAGTGCAGAGAAGAAAATGTCTGCGCACACGGTTAAGGCATACACAGCCGATATCAGTTCTTGTTTTAAATATGCCCAAGAGAATTTCGAAATCAGCTCTATAGAGGAGCTCTCACATTTGTTTATTAAGTCGTGGTTAAGCGGCATGCTATCTTCGGGAATGGATGGCAAAAGTGTTAGAAGAAAAATCTCTTCACTTAAAACCTATTTTAAATATTTATTGCGTCATAAATTGCTTGAACTAGATCCAATGATCAAGGTTAGTTCACCCAAAATTTCTAAAAAATTGCCGAGTTTCATTGAGGAAGATAAAATGAAAGATATTATGGGCAATATTATCGACGAAAAAAATAATAAAAATGAATTAGCAAACGATATCTTATTAACTTTGTATCACACAGGAATAAGATTGAGCGAATTGATAAACCTTGAAAAACGAAATGTCGATGTAATGCATTCTACAATAAAGGTATTGGGAAAGCGAAACAAAGAGAGAATAATACCAATAACAGAGGAGTTAAACACTCTATTAGGATTATACATCAAGAAAGAAACAGAAAGTCCATTTGTATTTAATACCCCTAAGAACCAGAAATTATATCCAAATTATGTTTACCGTTGTGTGAAGGAGTTACTCAGTCAACACAGCACCATCCGAAAAAAGAGTCCACATGTGTTAAGACATACATTTGCGACACATCTACTAAATAATGGCAGCGATTTAAATGCAATTAAAGAATTGCTGGGTCATGCCAATCTTTCAGCCACACAAATTTATACCCATAACAGTGTGGAACGATTAAAATCAATTCACAAGCAAGCACATCCAAAAGGAAGTAAAAATAACCTTTAAAAAACAACCTCATTAACATGGAAATCCTATTTCAAAACACCAATTTTCGCGCTGATCAAAAATTATTAGATCTAATTACCCAAAAACTAACAAAATTGGAACATTATTATGATAAAATCATTAATGCTTCCGTTTATTTGAAGGTTCAGAAGTCAGATGACAAAATAAATAAGGTTTTAGAGATAAAATTAAACGTTTTAAACAGCACTTTATTTGTTGAAGAGTACGATAAAACATTTGAGTGTGCACTCGACAAAGCTGAAGACGCTTTAAAAACGCAATTAATTAAATACAAGCAAAAAATTTACGGAGCCAATGTCTGATAGGGTTCTAGCTCTTTTTGTTGGAGGAATCAAAACAGGCGATTCCATTAAATAAGACAATCAACATTAGCCTCGGTGAAAATCGGGGCTATTGTTTTTAAATATTTTTCATGATTCGCTTTGAAATATCAATAATATTACCTTTTTTTGCAGTCCTTTTTACAGAAATCTAAAAGACAAAAGTAAAAAGACAGTTCTTTAACAAGCCACTTTAGCTCAGCTGGTAGAGCAACTGATTTGTAATCAGTAGGTCGTTGGTTCGATCCCGACAAGTGGCTCATAGAATGAAATTTGGGAAGTTTCCAGAGTGGCTAAATGGGACAGACTGTAAATCTGTTGCTTCGGCTTCGGTGGTTCGAATCCACCACTTCCCACAAATTAAGAGAAAGAAAATAGTGTAGATAGTTGAAGAAGAAACTGTTTTCGGTATGCGGGAGTAGCTCAATTGGTAGAGCGACAGCCTTCCAAGCTGTAGGTCGCGAGTTCGAGACTCGTCTCCCGCTCACTATCGAGGGTTATCACTTAGGAAATGAAAACCCGCTCTCTCTAAAAAAAACCGATTGCCAATAGAATTGTTTAGCAGACAGTTTTGTGAAGTGGTCAAAAAAAATAAGTTACCAGCCGTTGTAGCTCAGGGGTAGAGCACTTCCTTGGTAAGGAAGAGGCCAAGGGTTCAAATCCCTTCAATGGCTCAAAAGACTAGATATAAAGAAATTTAAATAATAACAATAAACAAATCAAATTAATCATGGCAAAAGAAACATTTGACCGCTCTAAAGCCCACGTTAACATTGGCACTATTGGTCACGTTGACCACGGTAAAACAACATTAACTGCGGCTATCACTACAGTATTAGCTTCTAAAGGCCTAGCCGAAAAATCATCTTTTGAATCGATCGACTCAGCTCCAGAAGAAAAAGAAAGAGGTATCACAATTAATACCGCTCACGTAGAATACAATACAGAAACAAGACACTATGCACACGTAGATTGTCCAGGCCACGCTGACTATGTTAAGAACATGGTAACAGGTGCAGCACAAATGGACGGAGCAATTCTAGTAGTTGCTGCAACTGATGGACCAATGCCACAAACACGTGAGCATATTCTATTAGCTCGTCAGGTTGGTGTACCTCGTCTAGTTGTTTTCATGAACAAATGTGACATGGTTGACGACGAAGAATTATTAGACTTAGTTGAAATGGAAGTTCGTGAACTCTTAAGTTTCTACAACTTTGATGGCGACAATACTCCAATTATCCGTGGTTCTGCTTTAGGTGGATTAAACGGAGATCCAGCTTGGGTTGACAAAATCATGGAATTAATGAACGCTGTTGACACCTGGATTCCAATTCCTCCACGTTTGGTTGATCTACCATTCCTTATGCCAGTAGAAGACGTTTTCTCGATCACAGGTCGTGGTACAGTTGCTACAGGTCGTATCGAAAGAGGTGTAACTAACGTAGGTGATACAGTTGATATCATTGGTTTAGGGGATGAAAAAATAACATCAACTGTAACTGGTGTTGAAATGTTCCGTAAATTGTTGGATAG
>JBIKPR010000063.1:0-15711 GCA_044357345.1 Bacteroidia bacterium | reverse complement strand
CGACAATTTCATTCATGAGACTGTTGAGCAATTAAAAAAACAAATTGGAGATGACCGTGTTATTTTAGGACTATCTGGCGGCGTTGATAGCAGCGTTGCAGCTGCGTTATTGCATAAAGCCATTGGTAAAAACTTGTACTGCATATTTATAGACAATGGTTTATTGAGGCAGAATGAATTTAAGGAAGTGTTAGAGGCATACAAACAAATGGATTTGAATGTAATTGGGGTTGATGCTTCTCAACAGTTTTATGATGCCTTGGCTGGATTATATGATCCTGAGCTAAAAAGAAAAGCAATTGGACGCGTGTTCGTTGAGGTATTTGATCAAGAATCACACAAAATTGATGGTGCGCAATGGTTGGCTCAAGGAACGATATACCCTGATGTTATTGAATCTGTTTCAGTGAAGGGTCCATCAGCGACAATTAAATCCCACCACAACGTTGGTGGTTTGCCAGAAAAAATGAAAATGAAAATTGTCGAGCCCCTACGTTCTTTATTTAAAGATGAAGTTAGAAGGGTAGGTGCTGCATTAAATATTCCTAAAAACATTTTAGGCAGACATCCTTTTCCAGGTCCAGGTCTTGCAATTAGAATTATAGACGACATCACCATTGAAAAAGTTAGAATTTTACAACAAGCCGATGCAATTTATATAGAAACTTTACGCGAAACAGGTTGGTACGATAAAATCTGGCAAGCAGGGGCAATTTTTCTCCCAGTAAAAAGTGTTGGTGTGATGGGTGATGAAAGAACCTATGAATATGTTATTGCTTTGCGTGCAGTGTCTTCTTTAGATGGTATGACTGCAGATTGGGTACATATACCATACGAGATTTTAGCCGATATCAGCAATAAGATAATTAATCGTGTAAAAGGGATTAACAGAGTGGTATACGATATCAGCTCTAAGCCCCCTGCAACCATAGAATGGGAATAAAATGAAATTAGGCCAATCCATAATATTGCTTTTTGTATTATTCTGCAACAGTTTGAGTGCGAATAGTAAAATGAAGGAGCAATTGCCACCGTTTAAAAAAGAATACAAGGTGGTGCTCATGTTGCCTTTTTGTATCGGCATGCCCGATAAATGGAAGGTAAGAGACATTATGGCCGAATACTATGAAGGGGTTGAAATGGCTATTGCAGATTTAGAATCTCAAGGTCTAAAAATGCAATTAACCGTTCTTGATACCAAAATGGACAGTTTGGAAGTTATTCGATTACTTCAAAACCCTGAACTTCAAAAAATTGATTTAATGATTGGTCCAGTTTATGACAATGAATTGTTTGAAGTTGAAAAATTTTGCGCCATTTATAAGATACCTCTTGTTTCACCTTTACGATACTACCCAAACACATTAGGAACTGAATTTCCGTTAATTAATTGCAATACAGTTGACAGTTTACAATATTATTATACGGGAAAGCATGCAGCCTCTGCATTCAAAAAATTTCAGGTTGTGGTGGTTGATGACGCACTTAAAAACACAAGAACATTTGCGGCAAGAAATTTCAAGAAAGGATACGAACTGGCTTCTGGGTTAAAGTGTCAAGTTATTGATGGAAAAACGTTTACAATAGAGTCAGTTTGGAATAAGAAGGACTCTTTAATGGTTTTTTACACAGGTAGAAGTGCAAGTAGTTGTAGCCAAGGAATCTCTGCAAAGAATAATCCTAAATGCATAGTCGTTGGCCCTACAGACTGGTTAGATTTTGATAGAGTTAGCTATAATTCATTAAATGGATTGTATTTTTACGGTACATACAGCGTGCCTTATAATGACACAATCTACAAAGACTTTCGCAAAGAATACCGTTTGAAATACGGCGGCGATCCTGACCGTTATACATTTATTGGTTACGACCAGTTTTCGTTTTTCGGAATGGCACTTATGGCCTTTGACAGCGACTTTTATAAAAATATCTTAAATAAAGAATTTAACTATACCCACCGTACATTTCATTTTGTTCAAAGGGGTAATTTAATTGAAAATGCTGGGTTGAATTTGTTTTATTACGAAAATTATAATTTTTACAAAGCATTTTGGAGATACTAAAACCATTCCGACTGGCCGTAGTTGCAGATATTTTGTCAAAATATCAATACGATCAGCCTTTTCAATACTACTTTGCCAACCTTTGCAAACAAAATAGATCTTGGGGTAGTAAGGACCGGAAAATATACAAGAATTTATGTTTTGCCTATTTTAGAATGGGTTATTCGCTTGACAGCGAGAGTGATTTGCAAAGTAAAATACAAAAGTCAATTTCAATTGCTGACGGAACTCTGCAGTTGCCAAAAGCAAAAGAAATTTTTCCTTTCCAAGACAAAATAAGTCAACTGCTTAATTTTGAGGATTGGATAAATGGTCTTCAATTTCAAAAGCCTTTATATTTGATTTTAAGACGTGGTTCTGAATCCTTGGTCTATAATTTTCTGAAGCAAAATCAGATTCAATATGAACAAGTTTCAGATTTTAGTCTTAAATTAGATGCAGATAGCAAGTGCAACCATATTTTGGAACACGGTTGGGCTTGGACTATGGATTTTGCTTCACAAAAAGCAGCCGATTTTGTTGAAATCGAAGAAGATGACTTGGTTTGGGACGCCTGCAGTGGTGCGGGAGGGAAGTCTATTTATATTTCAAACAAATTTATAAAGCCATTTCAGTTAACATGCAGCGACAAAAGGTTTACGATTTTAGAAAATTTAAAATCCCGCTTTAAAACCCTTGGTTTACGAGTACCTCAAATCGAATTGTGTGATTTATTGGATGTATTTCAACTAAAGACAAAATATGATAAAGTGATATTGGATGTACCGTGTTCAGGCAGTGGAACTTGGGGTCGATCTCCTGAGAACATCCTTGGTTTTGAAATTTCTAAAATAGATTATTTTTCAAAATTACAGCAAAAAATTGCTGGCAATGCAGTTAAAAACTTAAAAACTGATGGAACCTTGTATTATATGACTTGTTCAGTTTTTGCCTCAGAAAATGAAAAAAATGTAGATTACTTAGTGCAAAATCTTGGATTAAGAGTGGAATCAATGCAATATACTTTTGCGTCTAACAATGAATCAGATACCTTGTTCATTGCTGTGTTAAAAAAGCTTTAAGCAAAGCAATTCGTAGGTTATCTGTTTATTAAAAGTGCGATGAAACGGAGGCCAAAAATTGCATCAAAATTCGATTTTTGTGAAATTTCATGCAATCCAAAGGAATTTGCCTATGCTATCCTATATTTGCAAGACCTGAAAAATAGAAATCTTGATATTGAGCAAGGCCTATCAGCATAGCGAGCGTGTCGTAAGTAATTTCTGACTTAGATAACAATTCAAAGCATTTCAGTTGCGAATCGGGTATAGTTTATTAATATTAAAATGTGTGGAATCGTTGGTATAATTGGTTTAAATAAAGAAGTTTCAAGTTCTAAAATTCATGATATGAATAAGAGAATTGAACACCGAGGTCCGGATGCAGAAGGTTTTTTCATTGAAGATGGAATTGCACTTGGACACAGAAGATTGTCTATTATTGATTTAAGTTCTGGTGCCAATCAACCGCTTTTTGATCACAGTAACCGCTATGTAATCGTATTCAATGGTGAGATTTACAATTACCAAGATGTAAAATCAGAATTAGACTACAATTGGAGTTCCAATTCTGATACTGAAGTCATCTTGGCTGCCTACATCAAATGGGGTAAGGCTTGTTTGGAAAAACTCAATGGCATGTTTGCTTTTGCAATATGGGATAAAGTAGAACAAGAACTTTTTATTGCCAGAGATCGATTGGGGGTAAAACCATTATACTATGGTTTTGTCAACGGTGTTTTTGTATTTGCCTCTGAAATTAGAAGCATTCTAGCCTCTGAAATTTTAGAAGCTAAAATAGATGAAAATAATTTATCTGAATATTTGCGTTTCCTTTCTATTGCGACGCCCAAAACTTTAATAAAAGATTTATTTCAACTTTGTCCTGGCCACTATTTAATTTTAAAGCATAATGGTTTTTCAATTCAAAGGTATTGGAGCTTGTTGGATAAGCCTGTGCCTAATTTATCAAACCGTCAGGAGGTTTTAAAAGCTTGCAAATCGAATTTTGTGGATGCGGTTAAAAGCAGGATGGTTGCGGATGTAAAAGTTGGTGCCTTTCTTTCTGGAGGGATAGATTCATCGGCGGTTGTTGCAGTAATGGCTGGATTGAGCAAAGATCCAATTGATACGTTTTCAATTGTTTTTGATGAGAAGCAATACGATGAATCTGAGTATTCTCAATTCGTCGCAAATAAGTACAAAACCAATCACCAGGCTTTTTTAATGAAGCCCGCTGACTTAATTCCCAACTTAGATCCATTTTTTAAATCTATGGACAATCCTACTGTAGATGGAATAAATACCTATATGATATCTCAATTGGTTGCTAAAACCGGCATCAAAGTCGTTTTGACTGGTATTGGTGGTGATGAGCTATTTGCGGGATATGTGGGCTTTGAAAGATGGAAATCTTTTCAGAAATTTTCATGGGTATTTAAGGTTCCTATTTTCAAGCCGTTGCTTTCAGTAATTAATACTGTGAAGAAATCGAGGGCAAGTTTGAAACTTTCTGATATGTTTGATTCGTCAAGTGCAGATTTGTCGGCTTTTTATGCCAACAGCCGAAGTGTGTATTTCAAAAATGAATTAAATTATTTGTTAGAAAAACCTATCCTTAAAAATGATTCTTGGTTGGATTTAAATCAAACAAAAAAATTCCCAGTTTTAAGCCAATATTCGATTGCCGAACTGAGTCATTATACCTTGGATGTCTTAATGAAAGACACAGATCAGATGAGCATGGCTTGGGCCTTAGAAGTAAGAGAGCCGTTTTTTGATTATAAATTGATTGAGTTTGTTTTAAAACTAGACGATAAAAATAAATTTAAAAAGGGCAGTCCCAAACATTTATTTGTTGAAGCTTTGGGTGATTTGTTGCCACCTGAAATTGTGAATAGAACCAAAAAAGGTTTTACCTTTCCTTGGAACTTTTGGTTGCGCAATGAACTAAAACCATACTGTGAGGAGGCTTTAGATTCTTTGTCGAAAAGACAACTATTCAAACCCGAAGGCATTCAATACTTATGGCATTCTTTTTTGAACAATAAGCAGGCTCTTACGTGGCTGCATATTTGGGGATTAGTCGTTTTGGAGAAATGGATGACTGAAAATAATATTAAAAACTAATTTTCTCTAAAATACTTTGTGTAGTTAATTCAATGGATCCTATAAAGGGCATAGTTTGACGAGTTATGAGGCGTTATGAGCCTTAATGAATTAGCGGCAAACCAATCAAGAAGGTATATCAGAATTCAACTTGTTTTAAAAATGAAACTTTGCCAATTTTGTATTTAGGCACTGGAAAATTTTCATTGTACTATATTTCAATTTTACTCCATGCCATCTTTATGAATTAAAAGTGAGCATTTCAATGATTGAAATGTTTTGCTTTTGTTTTTGTTACGATTTTGCAATAATTTAGTAACAACTGTTTTGTTTTAAAGTGTTTTTTAAACTCTTACATTTTTTTATGTTTAATAAAAAGATAGAAGTGATAGTATCGAATAGATTTTTGTTGTTTGTTTTTTTGATAACTTGTTTATTTATGGACCATAATAATTTTACAATCTGCATTATGAAAAAATTAATTACAAATTTAAAAATGCTAAAGCTTATGCTTGTAGCTTACAGCTAAGCGCAGTAGGACTTGATGCGAATGCTCAAAGTACGTATAATGTCAACAACCAAACTTTGGCTTTTCTTGCAGCCAATAAAATTCATAAAGTTGGAACAGTTGGATCTTCTGCAGGAAGTAAGACTTTATACACCAATGTAATTACCATCGGATCTCAACAAATCGATTGTATTGTTAAAACGGTGAGCATAAGTAATGGTTCGTTTTCTTTGCCTTAGAGTCCTTCTAGCGGCACAATTCTTTTTGATTATAGTGCAAATTCAGGTTCTGGGATGAGCGCTAATTAAGATAGTTTTTTTTCGCCTACTATAAATTGGAATTCTGGTGGCGGGAAACTTAGATTCAATTTTCAATTTATTGCAGGTGCTTCCTACAACAACTCAACAAACTCAGGAACCAATGTTATACTTCAAAATATATTTGTGAATACCTGCGATATTGATGGAAATGGCGGTACTGGTTCAAATCAATTTAATGAATTCGGAGGTTTTTCAAACACCTTTTATGAGTAATCTTGTTAAATTTGAAGTAAACATTATTGTGCCTTTGCCTTTGGAATTTATCGATTTTAAGGCTTACAAAAAGCAAGGTTTATCGATTTTGACATGGAAGTTTGCTGAAAATTACGATGCGGATTCTTATACAAAACAAGGTTCTGCGGACGCTAAGGCTTTCTGCACAATAAACAGCCTTAAATCATCGAAAAAAGAACAAACCTTGGCTGAATACCGATTCATTATTCCAAGCAATATTAATGATAAGTTTTACCGCATTCTTGCCACTAAAATGGACGGTAGCATAGTTACATCTGCTGTTGTCTATTTGTATGAATCAAATTCAAATTCTAAAAGTTTCGCTTTTCCTAATCCTATAAACATCAATAAAACAGGCTTGAAAATTAATTCTTCAGAAGCTTTTGAAGGGCTAATCAATATTGTTGATGTGCATGGTAATTACTCTACTCTAAGTTAATTGAATCAATGTCTGAGATAATACATTTGGAGGGTTTTTCTTTACAAGCGGGCGTTTATTATATTCAACTACTGGATGAAGATGTCATTAACAAAGTTATCATCTTGAGTGTGGATTAAAGCAGCTGTTGATCCCGCTGGGATTGCTTTGTGGTCCCAAGGCTTTGAATGTTCTGCACAAGACAATTGCAATCGAAAGGGTTCAATTGCTTTTCATGCAATAAACGCAACTACTCAAGCGAGCTTGGTGTCTGTGTTATGGGATTACTGCGTGGTCCCAAGGCTACGAGGGTTCTGCACAAGACAAAAGCAATTGGTTGGCATCAATTGCACTTTTTATTTATAACATTCATTCATTAAAGCGCGCTTTATGAATTCATTTTTATAAATAAAAAAAGCCTTCCGAAGAAGGCTTTTGTCTGGTGATCCCGCTGGGATTCGAACCCAGGACCACTACATTAAAAGTGTAATGCTCTACCAGCTGAGCTACGGAATCGTTAAACGTGGTGCAAAAGTAAGATTTTTATTGATTTAAACAAATGCTTTTTGATAATAATTCAATTATTTTAAACGTTGAATCTAAAATGCATACAATCGCCATCTTTGACTATATATTCTTTGCCTTCAACACCCAACTTTCCAGCCTCTTTAATCGCTGCCTCGGTGCCATATTGAAGGTAATCATCGTATTTAATTACTTCTGCTCTAATAAATCCTTTTTCGAAGTCCGTATGGATTACAGCAGCAGCCTGCGGTGCTTTCATTCCTCTTGTAATTGTCCAAGCTCTAACTTCTTTTTCACCTACAGTGAAATAGGTAATGTAATTGAGCATTTTATAGGCGGCTTTAATTAATTTGGCAACACCGCTTTCGCGCATCCCCAAATCATTTAAAAACATTGCCCTTTCTTCTGGATCTTCTAATTCTGCAATGTCAGCCTCTGCAGCAGCGCATATAACCATAACATCGGCATTTTCTGTTGCGGCCATTTCGCGTATTTGATCTACCCACGCGTTGCCGCCACTTAAACTTTTTTCATCAACATTACAAACATATAGCACTGGTTTTCCAGTTAATAAATTCAAATCTTCGCAAAGGATTTTTTGTTCATCAGTTAATCCATCCATGGTTCGGGCATTTAATCCTTGCAATAAATGGGCTTTGTGTTTTTCACATGCATCGGCAATTTTACCAGCATCTTTATCGCCTGCCTTTGCTTGCTTTTGTACCCTTAACAATCTGTTTTCAACGGCTTCAAGATCTTTTAACTGAAGTTCTGTATCTATAATTTCTTTATCTCTAATCGGATTAACAGAACCATCTACGTGTATAATGTTATCATCTTCAAAACATCTAAGAACATGTAAAATGGCTTGGGTGCTTTTGATATTGCCTAAAAATTGATTGCCCAATCCTTCACCTTTACTAGCGCCTTTAACCAAGCCAGCGATGTCAACAATTTCTACCGTTGCTGGAACAATGTTTTGCGGTTTAGCTATTTCAGTAAGCTTTTGTAAGCGTTCATCTGGAACAGTTATTACACCTACATTTGGTTCTATTGTACAAAAAGGGAAATTTGCTGCTTGAGCTTTAGCATTGCTAAGGCAATTGAAGAGGGTAGATTTACCAACGTTTGGAAGTCCTACGATACCGCACTGTAATGACATGTTTTAACTGTATTTTTTTTCCTGTTAAGGTTTTGATTATTGATTGGCAATTTCACCAATGTCCTTGATGATTTTCATGGTTAAGTTTCTTGCTGTGGTTTCCGATTTGCTTTCAGCATAAATGCGGATGATAGGCTCGGTGTTCGATTTTCTCAAATGTATCCATTCTTCATCAAAATCTATGCGAACCCCATCAACCGTATTGATTTCAAACTTCTTATATTTCTCTTTTATCTTTTCTAAGACTTCGTCCGGGTTAATGTCTTTGGTTAAATCAACTTTGTTTTTAGAAATAATATAATTAGGGAAACTCATTCTCAGAGCTGTGCATGTTTTGCCCGATTTGGATAGGGAGCTCAAAAACAATGCAATACCAACTAATGCATCACGACCATAGTGCAATTCAGGATAAATAATTCCGCCATTGCCTTCGCCACCAATAACCGCTTTGGTTTCTTTCATCATTTCTACAACATTCACTTCTCCAACAGCACTAGCTGTATATATACCTCCGGCTTTTTCTGTGATGTCTTTTAACGCCCTAGTTGATGATAAGTTAGAAACTGTATTGCCTTTTTTGGTATGCTTTAAAATATAATCAGCAACAGCAACCAACGTATACTCTTCGCCAAACATTCCTCCATCTTCACCCACTAAAGCCAATCGGTCTACATCTGGGTCAACGCATATGCCTAGGTGGGCTTTTTTGTTTTTTACCATGGAAGACAACTCTGTTAGGTGTTCAGGCAATGGTTCTGGATTGTGGGCGAAATGTCCAGTTGGTTCGCAATTTAATTCAGTGATTTGATCAACCCCCAAAGCTTTTAATAGCATAGGCACTGCAATTCCCCCACTAGAGTTTACAGCATCAACAACAATGCTGAACTTTTTTTCTTTAATAGCAGCAACATCTACCAATGGAAGCTTTAATATTTCATCGATGTGTTTTTGTAAATACGTATTGTCTTCAGAATAAGTTCCCAAAGAGTTTATATCTGCATATTCGAATGCTTGTGATTTCGCAATTTCTAAAACTTTATTTGCTTCAGCCCCAGAAATAAATTCCCCCAAATTGTTCAACAACTTAAGTGCATTCCATTGTTTAGGGTTATGACTTGCGGTTAAAATGATTCCACCAGCAGCTTTTTCGAGTTTTACAGCCATTTCAACAGTAGGAGTGGTTGATAAACCTAAGTTTACAACATCTAAGCCCATAGATAACAGTGTTGAAACAACCAAGTCGGATACAATTTTGCCGGATATCCTGGCATCTCGGCCTATAATGACAAGTTTTCCATTGTCTTTACTGAGTACCCAAGCGCCGTATGCAGAAGCAAATTTAACAATATCTAGAGGTGTTAAGTTCTCATCTGGGATACCGCCAATGGTGCCTCTAAAACCTGATATTGATTTAATTAATGTCATTGATTTTTAAGGCTGCAAAGGTACGCAATTTATCACAACTAAAATAATAGATTACTAACAATATGATTGTTGAAATTTTACATAAATTTCATTTTGCTGTGTTAAAAAGCCCCATAAAAAGTGTTTAATTGCAATGAAATTAAATGATTAAACCAAGTTTGTTATTTTGGTGCCTTTTATGCTTGTCTTTTACCTTTGAATGCAGCGAAAAAACTAATACTTTTAGTAGCAATCAGCTCAGTGTTGCTTTTTATAATTTAGACAACTTATACGACACATTGAACGATCCCAAAACCAACGATGATGAATTTACACCAACGGGGAATAACAAATGGAATTCATACAAGTACAATCAGAAAATAAAGAAATTGTGTAAAGTACTGTCTGATTTTGATGCTCAAACATCTCCTGATGTTTTAGGTGTTTGTGAAATTGAAAATAAGTCAGTCTTGTTCGATTTGGCTTCGGCTATAAAAATTTCAACTTTTGATATTGTGCATTTTGATTCGAAAGATGAGCGCGGTGCTGATGTTGCTTTGTTGTTCAATAAACATAAACTAAAATTACTAGAGTCAAAAAAGTTTACACCTGTTTTTAGACAAGACACAACAGATTACACGCGAGATGTTTTGTGGGTGAAATTGTTGATTATTAAGTCTTCAGACACTTTGCAATTTGTTGTTTGTCATTTTCCTTCAAGAAGAGAAGGCCAAGTAAAAAGTGAACCTAAGCGTATTGAAGTAGCGAAACTTTGCAAAAAGATAATTTTGGAAGAATGCAATTTAGAAAAACAGAATTTAATTGTCATGGGCGATTTTAACGATGAACCAAAGGACAAAAGTCTTTCTCTTTTTATAGGTGCTGTCGATGTTTCCTTGCAGCCACAAGCAAAATTGGTAAATCTAATGTTCCCTTTTTATCAAGATAAAATTGGCTCATATAGATATAAAGACAAATGGAATATTTTGGATCAGTTTTTAATCAGTTCACACTTGATGTCAAACAATATTACCCAATATGTTCCCAATTCAGTGTTTATTAAAAACGAATCATGGATGCTGCAAAAAGGAAAGTTTGCAGATTATCCGCATAGAACATTTGCTGGAAATAAATGGTTAAATGGTTATAGCGATCATTTGCCAATTGGTTTAAGAATACAAATTAATGATAAGAAAAAAAATTAAAACGATAAACCGTGAGTTGAGTTGGCTCTCGTTTAACGACCGCGTGCTTCAAGAAGCCAATGATATCCATGTGCCATTGCTAGAAAGGCTAAAATTTTTAGGAATTTTCTCTTCTAATCTAGATGAATTTTTTCGTGTACGGGTTGCAACAAACAAAAGAATGCTGCAAGTTAAAAGTACCAAACCAAATACGATTAACAAAAGAGAAATTCAAGAAGCACTGCAAGACATTTACAATAAAGTTGTAATACAACAAGTTAAATTCAATAGTATTTACAACCAATTATTGGATGAATTTAAAAGTAAAAACGTCTATTTTGTCAATGAAAAACAAATAAACATTCAACAAACTTTAGAGGTTAGGAAGTTTTTTAAAGATGAAATTATCAATACAATTTTCCCTTTAATTTTAGATGAGAAACGTTCATTCCCTTTTTTAAGAGACAATACGGTTTATCTAGCGTGTAAATTGAGTAACACAATTACCAAAGAAAGAAAGTACGCTTTGATTCCCTTACCCACTAAGGTTAAGAAACGTTTTTTTCAGTTGCCAAAGCAAGGTGGTAACACGTATATGATGTTTATTGATGATGTTATCCGATGCAATCTTGATGTGGTATTTTCAAGTTTTGAATTCAATGTTTTTGAAGCCTATACAATCAAGTTGACCAGAGATGCTGAAATAGATTTAGAAAGTGATGTGTCCCTTGATATATTAGATACCATTAAGAATTCGCTGAAGCAACGTAAAAAAGGCCAACCTGTTCGCCTTATTTACGACCAAGAGATGCCAAAAGACTTTATTAAATTCATCAATCAAAAATTAAAACTATCAAAAGATGAACTAATACCAGGACAACGGTACCACAATTTTAGAGATTTTATTGGTTTCCCTGATATTAAAAAAACCGATTTAAAGTATCAGAATTTGGAACCTTTAGCGATTCCTGAACTGGACAAGGCTAAAACATTGTTTAATGCCATGCGAAGCAAAGATTTCTTATTAAACCATCCTTATCAGCCTTTTAGTTATATTATTCGCTTGTTAAGAGAAGCAGCAATAGATCCGAATGTCGTAAGCATTAAAATAACCTTGTATAGGGTAGCGGAAAATTCAAATGTTGTAAATGCATTAATTAATGCCGTAAAAAATGGCAAAAAAGTGATAGTAATGATGGAACTTAAAGCCCGCTTTGATGAAGAACACAACATCTATTGGAGCAATAAGTTAAGGGAAGAGGGGGCAACCGTTTTGTTTACGATTCCGAGTTATAAAGTGCATACTAAAATGTGTCTTATTTCAAGAATAGAAAAAACGGGGTTGAAAAATTATGCCCATCTTGGCACGGGCAATTACAATGGCGAAACAGCTAAGTTTTATTGCGACCATTCTCTTTTGACGAGCAACAAACGCATCACCGATGAATTATCAAAAGTATTTAAATTAATTGCTGATTTCAAGCCTGAAAAGTATAAATTCGGCACAATTTTGGTTTCTCCAATTAATTTGAGATCTACCTTCCTCAGACTAATTGATGCGGAGATTTCTAATAAAAAAGCTGGAAAAGAAGCCTACATAGTAATGAAAATGAACAGTTTGGTTGATCTAGAAATAATTGACAAATTGTATTCAGCCAGCAATGCAGGTGTTAGAATAGATCTCATTGTGCGAGGAATTTGTTGCCTTGTTCCGGGAATTAAAGGTAAAAGTGAAAATATTCATGCCATTAGTATAGTCGATAAGTTTTTAGAACATGCACGGGTTTATGTTTTTGCAAATGCAGGTAGAGAGCGCATTTATATGGGGTCGGCAGATATGATGACACGGAATTTAGACAGTAGAATAGAAGTTTGTTTCCCTGTTGTTAGTCCTGATATCAAAAATGAAATTAAAAAAATGCTAGAAATTCAATTGTCAGATAATGCGAAGGCGAGGATTTTGGATCCTTATCAGATTAATGAATATAAACCCAATGGGATTCCTAGAATCAGGGCGCAAGTAGAATTTTACAATTATTTAAAAAATAAATATGAAACCAATATTTCGTTGTAAAACCGCTAAAACCTATTTTCAATTGCTCATGATTTGCTCATTGGCTGCATCAAATCAAATTCATGCACAGGAAATAGGATATAATCTTGGTTTAAATAAGCTTGGGATCAATGCAAATTCGTTTCAACCAGTTTATGGCTTTTCTATAGGCTATCAATTAAATAAAGTATTCGGAGTCGAAACCAATTTATTATACAGCCTGGAAATTCCGGTCATATTGACCCCCTGCCGCCGGTCCAAATTGACCCCTCAAAAGTAACTCCTATTTTTTGTCCGATTTTCATTCTTGATTTTAGTTATTACAAGTCTAATTTTTTCATTTCAAATTTCAGTTAATTTATTGTTTTGTTCAAGTGGTTTTTCAATTACAGTTTTTTTGCTAATGTTTTTCCGCATCGATTCTACTTCCATTTCTAAACGGTGAGCGTTGTGTACAATGCTGTCTAATATAGCGTCGGCTATTGACCCCCCCCCCCAATAACCTCATGCCATAACTTGGTAGGTACTTGTGATGTAATTATTGTTGACACTAGAGTTTTTTCTTACTAAGTAATAAATCTTAGATTTTTTAAACTCCATTTTTTTAAGTTCAGAATTAATCTCATTTTATTTAATTAAAAGGGAAGGAGATTATTTGAATTATATTCTAAAAAGCGATTTTGTAATATAATCACCAAGCGCCTAATAAAATTTGAAAAATTGCACCAATCATCAGCCTCATTCCATTTTTCAATTTGTGTTAATCGATTAACTATCAATATTAATGCCATTTTTTATAAATGAAATGTTAAGAAGTATTTGTATAACAATAACTTAAAATTAAACAAAAGTTTAAATCTTATCAGCTAGAATCTTGCTGTTTGGTTCGAGAAAGGCAGATAATTCACGTTTGTTTAACCAATCCTGTTCATTTTCTGGATTTAGGATAACTGGCATCCTTTTTTTAGAATTGTGAATATTTAGCATCAAGCCTTGCGCTTCGGTTGTGACTATGCTATATGTGTTTAGCAATTCCCCCGTTTGTTTATCAATCCATTTTGAATAAATACCAGCAAAAGCAAATGCTTGATTATTTGGCAAATGAATCAAATATTTTTGCTTTTTCTTCCCCAGATCATCTAACCATTGCCATTCGTAAAACCCATCGGCCAAAATTAAACATCTGTTTTCAACAGAGTTTTTAAAAGAAACCTTTTCATTGATGGTTTCTATTCGGGCATTTAAAGTGTTTTTTCTGATTTCCTTGTCTTTTGCCCAATTCGGTATTAAGCCCCAATTAAATAATTGAATGGTGTTTGGGCTTTCCTTGCTTATGACCGGATTCAAAGGGAATGAAAAGCCATTGATACTTTCACTGCCAATGAATAACTCGGGGGAATCCATTTTTGCTTTGAATCTTGCTTCCAATTCAACAGCCTCTTTATTTAATTTACTGTGGAAACACATTGTTTAATAGGTAATTGTCTCAGGTAATTTTGCGAAAACAATTTGCAAAATTTTGATTTCCATCATTTTATAATGGTTTCGAATTGATTGTTCTGGAGACGATTTCTTCATTTCAAAATATGGACATTTTTGACTGTTTGCGTGCAAAATTACTTTTTTTTAAAAAAAAATCGATTGTCATTTATCTGTCAGAAATTTAAGTTTTGATACGAATGTTAAAGTTATCGCATTATTACTGAGAATTGATGCATTTTTCTCAATTCTATAAATTATTGTTTTTGGTTATAAAAAAGAACTTCCTTTATTGGGGTTCTTTTTTTTTGAAGGAAGAATAAACTCTTCTTTATAAATTTTCGCCAGCAATAAACTTAAAGAAATAAGCAATGGGCCAAAGATTAGTCCCCAAAAACCTAAAAAACTCAAGCCTATAATTACGCCCAGCACAGTAATGATAGGGTGGGTGCTTGCCAAACGTTTTTGCAAAATAAAACGAAACACATTGTCGCTGCTGCCAATAATCAGGAGGCCATAAAAAAACAAACCTAATCCTGCATTAAGTTGTCCATTGGCCATCATTAAAATTGACAATGGAACCCAAACCAACATAGTGCCAACGAAAGGAATGACTGAGGCTGCTCCAGTGATCAAGCCCCAAAGTATGGGTTCGTCTAATCCAAAAATATAATACCCAATTATTGCAACAATACCTTGAATAAGGCCAAGAATTATAATACCAACGCCATTACTGAAAATGGATGTTTTTATGTGTTCAATTATTTTTCGGTGGTTTTTAGTGCTAAAGGGACTATTGCTTTTTAACCACAACTCCATTTCAAAACTCTTGTTGAGCATAAACCATAATAGAAAATACATCACCACTGTATTGCTTAGAAGGTTGAGGCTATAATTCAACAATTCGGGCACAAAGGCTTGAATAATTTGTCCGATTTTATTTAAATTCTGAGTGGAAACAAACGAAAATTCTACATATTGGTTGATGTAAGTGTTTATGGAATGAAGCGCATCAACAATTGGGACTGGATTGTTAAAGTAAGGAATGATTTTGTGGGCAAGGAAATTGCCAATAAAATAAATTGGCAGAAGAATTAGTACCGCCGACAATAACAACAATAAGATTGTGCTTTTCTGATTGCCAAACTTGTACTTCCTTAGTAAAACTTTATGGGGTATTCTTAAAATAACATAAAGTGAAACTGCACCAAGAAA
>JBIKPR010000011.1:0-47807 GCA_044357345.1 Bacteroidia bacterium | reverse complement strand
TTGCTCACCGAGTTTGATTTCGAAGGTGTTCTTTTTTAGTTGCTCGTTGGAAATTACCTTTTCTGAAATGCCTTCAGGCGTAGAAACCACGATATAAGGATGCAAAGCATGCTGCAGTTTGCTGACTACTTCGGCACGGGCTTGAATTTGGTCGGGATGCGGTTCTTCAAGTTCGAAAGGACGTTTGTAACTATCGGCCAAATACAAGACTTCGTTGTTGGAGACCAAATGCTCGAGGTCGCTGCGCAAGAATTCTGCTTCTTCAGCTTCCGGCACCAAAATCAACATATTTTTACCACTGAGGTGGAACAAAGAAGCCAAGGCTACAGCGGCAGATGAGCCGGCCAGGCCTTCAAAACGGGCAATATGTTGCCCTGAGTTTTTGTGTTGAGATAAAAACTCTTGAATATTTTTATGCCTTCCAAAGGCCTCCACCAATTCCCTAACCTTCATGAATAAATTCTGTAATTCCAGAGAAAAACAGCGTGGCGAAGGTAGTTAAAATTAAACCCAGATTACGCTTAGAATATTTTCATATCTTTGTTTGCAAATTACAAGCATGCGCGAATCAGTCAAAACAAATACTTACTTATTCCTACTCCTCTTGATTGGTCATTTGCCGAGTCTCGTCTTTGGAATGAAAGACAGTGCGTATAAAGCAAACCGCCCTTATCCTAAAAACTTTATTGCCGTTGGATTCTCAGACCGTTTGATGCAGGTATCCAAAGAACGCTATCAAATTCAGTATTTTAATACAGGTAAAACTGTGAATGACAGCTTTTACTACAACGACCCCATCAAGTCGAACAGCAACCTGGTTAATTTTGTGCTTACAGGCGGTGTAAGCAACCGGTATCTTGGGGCAAAACTCGATTTGGGTTTTGTGCCATTTGCTAATAGAAATTCCCACCAAAGTCTCTCGGCATTCGCTCTTATTCCCATTGGTAAAAATGTCTTGCTCTCTCCTTTTCTTGGCTTGAGCCGATTGAGAAAACAAAAGAAAATTGGCACATTAACGGGCAAAGATGATATTATATATTTTAAAGATGTTGAATTTGAGGAAGTTTCAATAAGGGTGCACCAAGCCATTAGCAGTTACCAATATGGATTGGGCATATACATCAATTTAGAAGAAGATGTTTTCTTGCATTTAGAATGTAAATACCACCAAAATTACAAGGTGCGCAATAGATTAAAAATAACAGGATACAATGCCGATAGCGATGAAAGTTTATTGGCAAGCTTGATTGCCGATAAATGGGAAAATTATTCAGAAAGCGACCCACATGTCTTGTTTAGAAATCCTCAGAACAAACCCATACAACAATTCTTTGACATAGGAAACCTAGCATTTTCAGCGCAAATTGTTTTTACCATTAACAGCGGAGGCAGCAACAATTACCACCCAACAAAGTTTATGGGTACGCAGTAGTAACATTTGAGGGTATAGCCTTCTTCACCTTGGCTTGCACATCCGCTATAGCTTGTGCCTCCGCTAAAGCTTCGGCGACACGCGGGCAGCGGCACGTGGACGAAGGCCGAGGTTGGATAGTTTTTATTTTGAAAACTTGAACTTTACGTTCTTTAATGAATTGAATATTTCAAATGAACAAGCTTAGAATAATTAAGAAGAATTATAACCCCATCGGGGTGACACATTTGTAATTAAAGAAACTGTCATGCAATTGAACCCTGTAGGGGTGACACATTTGTAATTAAAGAAACTGTCATGCAATTGAACCCTGTAGGGGTGACACATTTGTAATTAAAGAAACTGTCATGCAATTGAACCCTGTAGGGGTGACACATTTGTAAATTAAGTAAACTAAATACAACTGAACCCCATGGGGGTGACACATTACTTATGGTACAAAATAATCGAAAAGCATTATAATTCCTCGTTTTAATCTATATCATACATTTCAAATAAATACTTGTCTTGATAACTGATTTGATATTCATTTAAAAATTTAACATATTCATCTTTAAAGCTTATGCTTTTATGATGTTCTTCTTGATTAGAAATATATTGGAATACATTGTGAATGTTACTTTGTGAATATGAAAAAACACCATATCCTGCTTGCCAAGAGAATTTTCCAATAACAAATTTATTATCATTAATAAAATTACTTGAATTATTTTTTACATCTCGAACCAAATCGGAAATCGAAACACTAGGATTAAGGCCTATAAACAAATGCACATGATCTGCAACTCCATTTATTGTTATGCATTTGTGGTTTTTAGAATTTACTATTCCAGCCATGTAAGTAAAGAGTTTTTTTCTCCAAGATTTATGAAGTAAATTTTGTCGCCCATTTACTGAAATTACAATTTGCAAATAGATTTGTGAATAGGTGTTTGCCATAGTTTTAATTGTTTCTATGAAGGTACTAAAATAATTTGAATATTACAAATGTGTCACCCCGATGGGGTTGTTGAATTTATCATATGTTTTTCTACAAATGTTATACCCCTCTAGGGTTTAATATTGCTTTTATATTTTCTACACGGCGGTCATTGGGGCGCATGTCGATGTTACATGAATATTTCGACCCCAATCGTATGTCGCGCCCCGAAGACCGACGGGAAGTACGCCCGAGGCTTTGATCGGGCTACCGGAGCGAAGCGCAGCCATAGGGCGAGGCAAGGCGCCCAAATCACAAGAATCTGTCTTAAAAATTGTCTTAATTTCATTACTTTTGCCCCGTGAATTTTAACCGTAAACAGCTTAGCGACACCGAATTATTATCCATCTACAAGCGCTTGCTATACCCGCGCATTATTGAAGACAAGATGCTTATTTTGTTGCGTCAAGGGCGCATTGGTAAATGGTTTAGCGGCATAGGACAAGAAGGTATTTCTGTTGGTGCCACCATGGCGCTGCACAGCGATGAATACATTTTACCTCTCCACAGAAACCTTGGTGTTTTTACCACACGGGATATTCCTTTCAAAAAACTCTTTGCCCAATGGCAAGGTAAAAAATCGGGATTTACAAAAGGCCGCGACCGCAGTTTTCACTTCGGGACCAACGAATACCATATTGTGGGAATGATTTCTCATCTCGGAGCTATGTTGGGTGTTGCCAATGGTATTTCAACCGCTCACTTACTGAACAATTCTGGTAAAGTCTCTTTGGTTTTTAGTGGAGACGGTGGCACCAGTGAAGGCGATTTCCACGAAGCGCTTAACGTTGCTGCAGTATGGGGTTTACCTGTTATATTCTTAATTGAAAACAATGGCTACGGATTAAGCACACCAAGCAACGAACAATTCAAATGCAAACAATTCATCGATAAAGGTATTGGCTACGGCATGGAAGCCTATCAAATTGATGGCAATAATATTTTAGAAGTTTTTCATAAGGTAACAGAACTGTCTGAGAGCATGCGCAAGGCACCAAGAGCGGTTATTTTGGAGTGCATGACCTTTAGAATGCGCGGTCATGAAGAAGCCAGCGGCACCAAATATGTCCCTCAAGAATTGTTTGATGAATGGGGTAAAAAAGATCCAATTTTAAACTACGAAAATTTCCTTTTTGCTGAAGGTGTTCTTACCGATGACTTGAAGCAAAGCATATACGATGAATTAAAAATGGGTATGGACGACGATTTGGCTGAAGTGTTTGCTGAAGCAGAAGTTGTTGCCGATACCCAAGAAGAACTCAACGATGTGTATGCACCTTACACCGCTGAAATCATATCACCGACAAGCGATAAGCATAGTACCAAACGATTGGTAGACGCGATTTCTGACGGATTGAAACAATCTATGGAAAAACATTCAAACACCATTTTAATGGGGCAAGATGTGGCTGAATATGGTGGGGTGTTTAAAATCTCAGACAACTTTTACAAACTGTTCGGCAAAGGCCGTGTGCGCAATACGCCAATTACCGAATCGTCTATATTGGGTGCAGGTTATGGCCTCGCCATAATGGGGTACAAAGCCATTGTAGAAATGCAATTTGGCGATTTTGTAACCTGTGGATTCAATCAAATTGTAAACAACTTGGCCAAAAGCCATTACCGTTGGGCACAAGCTGCCGATGTGGTGGTGCGCATGCCTACAGGCGCAGGTGTTGGAGCGGGACCGTTTCACAGCCAAAGTACAGAGGCTTGGTTTTTCCATGTACCAGGATTAAAAATAGTTTACCCAAGCAATGCCTACGACGCAAAAGGATTGTTGTGTGCGTCGATAAACGACCCAAACCCTGTAATGTTCTTTGAACACAAAGCCTTGTACAGAAGCATAGAATCTGAGGTTCCAGATGATTACTATACTTTGGAAATTGGCAAAGCAAAAACGGTTCAATCAGGCGATGAGCTTAGCATTATAACATACGGCTGGGGTGTTCAATGGGCTATAGATGCTTGCAAAGACTTGGACATAAGTGCTGAGATTTTAGATTTAAGAACTTTGATGCCATGGGACAAAGACGCAGTAAAAGCAGCCGTTGAAAAAACAGGCAAAGTATTAGTTCTTCATGAAGACACTTTGGTTGGTGGAATTGGTGCAGAAATAGCTGCTTGGATAGGCGAACATTGCTTTAGCAGTTTGGACGCACCAGTTAAACGTGTGGCAAGTTTGGACACACCAGTGCCATTGGCTAAAGACTTAGAAGATAATTTCTTGGCCAAAAAATATTTGAACCCTGCCTTGATAGAATTAAAAGCTTACTAAGTACATACGATTCTACTTGACTATAATATAAGCATTTTTTACTGATTTCTTTTATCCTCAATGATGATAGGCCAATCTACACGATTGATAGCCAAATAGAAGCATCATGATTTTTTTTTTGTATCTTCGCAGGCTATATGGCTTATCGCTGGACCGCCGCACCGAAACTCAATGATCAAAAGGTAGAACAACTGGCTGAGCTCATTAATGTATCACCAATAATCGCTCGGTTATTGCTTCAAAGAGGTGTTGAGACCTTTGAACAAGCCAAGAAATTTTTCAGACCCCAGTTAACAGATTTATACGATCCATTCTTGATGAAAGATATGGACAAGGCCATAGACAGAATTATTTTAGGTCTGCACCGCAAAGAGCGTGTAATGATTTATGGTGACTACGATGTTGATGGAACCACCTCTGTATCCATCGTATTTTCTTACTTCTCAAAATTCACTTCAAATATTGAATACTATATTCCTGACCGTTACAAGGAAGGTTATGGAATTTCAAAAATAGGCATCGATTATGCCAAAGAAACTGGTGTTTCACTAATCATTGCCCTGGACTGTGGAACCCGTTCAATCGAATTAATAGCTTATGCCGCTAGTTTGGGCATAGACTTCATTGTGTGCGACCACCACTTACCTGGTGATGAATTGCCTGATGCTGTGGCCTTGTTGAACCCAAAACGCAAAGATTGCACCTACCCTTACAAAGAATTATCTGGCTGCGGTATCGGATTCAAACTGATTCAAGCCTACGCACAAGCCAATGATTTTTCGTTCGACGATGTTTGCAAATATTTAGACCTAGTGGCTGTAAGTACTTGCAGTGATATTGTAGAAATTAGAGACGAGAATAGGATATTGGTTTATTACGGACTTAAGAAAATAAATGAAAATCCTTGTATTGGCTTGCAAGCCTTGTTGCAAAGCTATCAAATAAAAGAAGAGTACGAGGTCTCAGACATCGTGTTTGGCATAGGTCCAAAAATAAACGCCGCTGGAAGAATTGCCGATGCCAAATCGTCTGTTAAACTTCTAATCGAAGAAGACTTTCACCAAGCGCGTTTATTGGCAAAAACCTTAATTGACAACAACACCGAGCGCAAGGATATAGACAGCGATATTACCAAAGAAGCTTTGGAAATGCTAGAAAATAGCGCTGAATTGAGAAGCCGCAAAAGTACAGTTTTGTACAGTGAAAAATGGCATAAAGGTGTTATCGGAATTGTGGCATCACGTTTAATTGAAACATATTATAAACCGACCATTATTTTTTCGGAAGTTAATGGCATGTTGACTGGCTCAGCGCGAAGCATAAAAGACTTTGATGTACACGATGCCATAGGTTCATGTGGTGATTTGGTGGTTCAGTATGGCGGGCATAAATATGCAGCAGGTTTAACCATCAAAAAAGAACAGTTTGAAGCCTTCACCGATAGATTCGAAGAAATAGTAAATCAAAATTCAACTGAAGAATTAAGAACACCAGAAATATCTTACGATACAGAAATTGACTTTAGTGAGATTACCCAAAAGTTTTTTGTGGTCTTAGACCAATTCAAACCGCATGGACCAGGTAATATGACCCCTATCTTCAGGACCAACCATGTGGCCGATTCTGGCAGTAGAATTGTTAAAGAAAAACATTTAAAATTAATAGCCTATCAAAGCGGTACGCGATTTGATGGTATTGCATTTAATATGAGTGACGCCTTCCCAATGATTAGTAAAAATCTTCCATTTGATGTATGCTATTCCTTGGAGATGAATGAATTTAAAGGCGTTAGAAACCTACAATTAAAAGTTAGAGACATTCGCCCAACGGTATGAAATTAAGAGCAGAAAAACTCGTTAAACAATACAAACAAAAAAAGGTTGTAAATGATGTATCCATTTATGTGGAACAAGGTGAAATAGTTGGACTCTTAGGTCCGAATGGTGCTGGCAAAACCACTTCATTTTACATGACTGTTGGCTTGGTTAAACCCGATGAAGGGCATATCTATTTAGACGACGAAGAAATAACCAATTTGCCCATGTACAAAAGGGCTCAAAAAGGCGTTGGCTATTTGCCACAAGAAGCTTCTGTATACCGCGATTTAACTGTTGAAGACAATATCTTGGCGGTGCTTGAATTGACCAAATTGAGCAAGGCTGAACAGACAGAAAAACTTGAAAGTTTGTTAAATGAATTCAGCTTGCAAAGGGTTAGAAAAAATTTAGGCAAAGTGTTAAGTGGAGGCGAGCGAAGAAGGACTGAAATTGCCCGCGCTTTGGCCACCGACCCGAAGTTTATCTTATTGGACGAACCGTTTGCCGGAGTTGACCCTATTGCGGTTGAAGACATTCAGAACATTGTATACAAATTAAAAAGCAAGAATATTGGTATTTTAATTACCGACCACAACGTACAAGAAACCTTGAGTATAACAGATAGAGCCTATTTGCTTTTTGAAGGTAAACTATTGAAACAAGGAAGTGCCGAAGAATTGGCTGAGGACGAAATGGTAAGAAAAGTATATTTAGGAAAAAACTTCGTTTTGCGAAGAGCTTTAGCCCCCAACAAACCAGACGCTTGAAAACATTGATATTTGGCCTAGGCAATATAGGCCCCGAATACAACCACACCAGACACAACATTGGTTTTGATGTCTTGGATGCCTTTGCAAAAGATATGGAAGTAGAATTTAGTTTGCAAAAACTAGGGATGGTTGCAGAAGGAAGACTCAAAAACAAAACCTTTTTATTGGTTAAACCGACCACTTTTATGAATCTAAGCGGTAAAACAGTTCAGTACTATATGCAATTGAACAAAGCCACGCCAAGTGAAATATTGGTGGTAACAGACGATTTGGCTATTGATTCCTGCATGCTAAGAATTCGTTTAAAAGGCAGCCATGGCGGCCACAACGGATTGCGTAATATTCAAGAATTATTGAATACCCAAGAATACCCTAGACTGCGTTTTGGAATTGGCAATCAATTTGACAAAAACAGACAAATTGAGTTTGTTTTGGGCAAGTGGAAAGCTGATGAACAAACTGTAGTTGATATTACTATTGCCAAAGCAGTTGAAGCCATAAAAAGTTTTATTTTAGAAGGACCTGGACAGGCAATGACCAAGTACAATGGATAAGCAAACCAAAACAATTGATTTGGAATTTCAGGTGAGAGATTACGAACTCGACCTGCAAGGCATTGTCAACAATGCTGTTTATCAAAACTATTTGGAGCATGCCAGACACGAGTTTTTGAAAATGCATGGCCTTGATTTTAACCAACTGCACTTAGAGGGATTTGACGCGGTGGTTGTTCGGGCTGAAATAGAATACAAAAAATCACTGAAAAGTGGTGATGTGTTTTTGGTTCAAACATCGGTAGAGCGCGAAGGCCGTTTGAAAATTGTTTTCAATCAGAAAATTGTAAAATTATCAGATGGAATTTTAATTCTCCAAGCCAAAATATTTACAGCCTGTATCCGCAATAATAGACCGGTTGAGCCCTTGCTAATACTTGATAAAATGGGTTTATTGTAAAAATAACTTATATTAAATTTTTACTTTTTGATTGGATATTAATTTATTGTGTGACGCAATAATTATACACACTGTTGGGGATTGGTTAAATTAAATACAAAATCCATCCTTTTTTTCTAATAGAATACCTATTTTTGCGTCCACTTATCCAAAAGCATTAGAAAAATGTTACTATTATTAGCTGGGAATAATCTATCAGATTATATACCAATCTTTTTTATGTTTATAGCCGCAATGGCCTTCATTGTACTCTCTATGGTTGCAACGCACGCGCTAGGTCCGAAGAAGCAATCTAAAATAAAACAAGACGCATTTGAGTGTGGAATTGAGTCAAAAGGAGATGCTAGGACACCCTTTTCTATTAAGTATTTTCTAATTGCAATTTTATTTGTCCTTTTTGACGTTGAAGTTATTTTCATGTATCCATGGGCCGTTAACTTCAAGACTTTAGGAATAGCTGGATTAATCGAAATGTTCATGTTTATGGGCTTTTTGGTTTTGGGTTTAATCTACATCATTCGCAAAGGCGCTTTAACCTGGGAGAAATAAAAAAAACATTTTCATCGCATAATTGTCATTCTATAGTAAATAAACATGAGCATCGACATTAAACCCGAATTTAAGCCAGACGGCATTGAGGGTGCAGGATTTTTCGCCACATCATTAGATAAAGTTGTGGGTTTGGCCAGAGCGAATTCGCTATGGCCTTTACCATTTGCAACTTCTTGTTGTGGAATTGAATTTATGGCCACCATGGCTTCGCATTACGACTTAGCGCGTTTTGGTTCTGAGAGATTAAGTTTTTCGCCAAGACAAGCCGACTTGCTAATGGTAATGGGAACCATTTCTAAAAAAATGGGGCCTGTATTGCGCCAAGTATACGAGCAAATGGCAGAACCGAAATGGGTTCTAAGCATGGGAGCATGCGCCAGCAGTGGCGGCATATTTGACACTTACAGTGTTTTACAAGGTATTGATAGAATCATTCCAGTTGATGTATACATTCCAGGTTGCCCACCAAGACCAGAACAGGTATTGGACGGTATTCTTAAAATTCAAGAACTGACCAAATCAGAGAGCATCAGAAGACGCGATACACCAGAATACAAAAAAATGCTAGAGCAATATGGAATTGAGTAATATGGATACTAGCAATTTAAACGAATTAATCAGTCAATCGCTGAAAAACCGTTACGCCGATAAATTTATTAGCGAAGATCAGCAGTATGATTTCACCAATTACACCTTAGACAAATCTGTTTTAATTGATGCCTTAAATTTTCTAAAAACAGACCCTGAAATTGCCTGTAATTTCTTAACGACCTTATGCGGCATCCACATGCCAGAGCAAGAAGGTTCTGAATTTGGTGTCATGTATCAATTGCAAAACATGCAAAAAAATCTACGCATCCGCGTTAAAGTTTGGATGTCCAAAGACAATTTACATGTACCAACAGCAACAGACCTTTGGCCAAGTGCCAATTGGATGGAACGTCAAGAATACGATTTCTTCGGATTCAAATTTGATGGACACCCAGATTTAAGACGCATTCTTAACATGGATGAAATGAACTATTTCCCAATGAGAAAAGAATATCCATTGGAAGATGGATCAAGAGACGATAAAAACGATAAAATGTTTGGCAGATAAGCACTATGAGCGACATCAAAAACATCGAAGCAACAGAGGTTCAAAAAGAATACAACATTCTTAACCTTGGACCGACCCACCCTGCTACCCATGGTATTTTTCAGAATGTTCTGAAAATGGACGGGGAAGTTATCATGCATGCTGAACCAACCATTGGTTACATTCACCGTGCTTTTGAAAAACTAGCAGAACATAGACCATACAACCAAATTGCACCAATAACGGACAGACTTAACTATTGTTCATCTCCAATCAACAACATGGGATGGCATATGACAGTTGAGAAGCTTATTGGTTGCGAAGTTCCGAAGCGCGCCGATTACATGCGTGTTATCATTATGGAATTGGCGCGTATTTCTGACCATATTATTTGCACCACTATTATCGGACAAGACACTGGAGCAACCACAGGATTCTTATACTTCTTCCAGATGCGTGAAAAGGTATATGAAATTTACGAGGAAGTTTGCGGTGCGCGATTAACCACCAATATCGGAAGAGTAGGTGGTATGGAAAGAGACTTCTCTAAACGCGCAATTGAATTATTAAAAAAATTCTTAACTGAATTCCCTGAATACCTTAAAGAATTCCAAAGCTTAATTGAACGCAATAGAATCTTTATGGATAGAACCATTAACTGTGGACCGATAACAGCTGAAAGGGCATTGGCTTATGGATTTACTGGCCCTAACCTTAGAGCAGCTGGTGTTGATTATGATGTACGTGTGGCAAATCCATACAGCAGTTACCAAGATTTTGATTTTAGTATTCCAGTAGGTATTAATGGCGACACCTACGACCGCTTCATGGTCCGTATTCAAGAGATGTGGGAAAGTATCAGTATAATAAAACAGGCTTTTGAAGGCTTGCCAGAAGGATCTATACACGCAGATGTTCCTAATTTCTACTTGCCTGAAAAACAAGAAGTATACAGCAAAATGGAAGCCTTAATTTACCATTTCAAAATTGTAATGGGTGAAATGGCTATACCTAAAGGTGAAGTTTACCATTCAGTTGAAGGAGGAAATGGCGAATTGGGTTATTACTTAATCAGCGATGGTGGAAGAACACCATACAGATTGCATTTTAGAAGACCTTGCTTTATATACTATCAAGCTTATCCAGAAATGATTACCAACGGCTTATTAAGTGATGCTATTTTAACCATGAGTAGCATGAACGTGATAGCAGGTGAATTAGACGCATAATTAAAGAAAAAATTAAGTTACACTTAAAAGAATATTAAAGAACTCATGGCACAAACCACAGACATAAGTTTTAAACCAGAAAGCCTAGAACTTATTCAGAAAATCACCAAAAGATATCCTGATGGCAAACATAAATCAGCCCTTATTCCTGTTTTGCATATTGCACAGGCAGAGTTTGGTGGATGGTTAAGTCCTCAAACTATGGACCTAGTTGCTGAGGTATTAAGACTTAAACCGATTGAAGTATACGAAGTAGCTTCATTTTATAGCATGTTTAATTTACAACCTGTTGGCAAATGTTTAATCGAAGTTTGCCGAACCAGCAGCTGTTGGTTATGCGGCGCTGAAGATATCATCGACCACCTTGAACACAAATTAAACATAAAAGTTGGGGAAACAAGTTCTGATGGTATGTTTACCTTAAAAGCAGTTGAATGCCTTGGTAGCTGTGGAACAGCGCCAATGATGCAAGTAGGTGCCGACTACCATGAAAACTTAAGCATTGAAAAAGTAGACAAGTTAGTTGACGGATTTAAACAAGAAAACAAACAAAGCCGTTACTGTTAATCATGAGCAGAAAGTTATTACTTAAAAACGATCACATTCCGGGTATTGCTACCCTTAAAACCTATAAAGAAAATGGTGGTTACACTGCCATGGAAAAGGCTTTAAAAACAATGAGCCCAGAAGCCCTTTTAGAGGAAGTGAAAACTTCAGGATTAAGAGGCCGTGGTGGTGCTGGTTTTCCAACCGGTATGAAATGGAGCTTTTTGGCTAAGCCAGAAGGCGTTCCAAGATACTTGGTTGTAAACGCTGACGAGAGCGAACCTGGCACATTCAAAGACAGATACTTAATGGAGCATATCCCACACCTACTTATTGAGGGTATGATAATATCTAGTTTTACACTTGGTTCAAATGTTGCCTATATTTATATTAGAGGTGAATATTTTTATGTTGCAAGAATTCTAGAACAAGCCATTGAAGAAGCATACGCTGCTGGTTTATTAGGAAAAAATATTTTAGGCACTGGCTATGATTTGGACATGTATGTTCAAGTTGGTGCAGGCGCATACATCTGTGGTGAAGAAACTGCTCTTTTAGAAAGTTTGGAAGGCAAACGTGGGAACCCGCGCATTAAGCCTCCATTCCCGGCGATTGCTGGTTTGTACGGCTGCCCTACTGTAGTTAACAATGTTGAAACCATCGCTGCAGTTGTACCTATTATTGAAATTGGTGGAGCTGAATACGCAAAAATTGGAATTGGCAGAAGCACAGGTACCAAATTAATTTCGGCTTCAGGCCATATCAACAAACCAGGTGTTTATGAAATCGAAATGGGATTACCCGTTGAAGAATTTATTTATTCAGAAGAATATTGCGGTGGCATAAAAGGTGGAAGAAAAATGAAAGCTGTAGTGGCTGGAGGTTCGTCAGTTCCAATTTTACCAACTGAATTGATTTTAAAAACAGCCGCAGGCGAACCGCGTTTGATGAGCTATGAAAGCTTAGGAGAAGGTGGGTTTGTAAGTGGTACTATGTTAGGTTCTGGAGGATTCATCGTTATGGATGAAGACACCAGTATAGTAAAAAACCTATACACTTTCTCTCGTTTCTACCACCATGAAAGCTGCGGACAATGCAGTCCATGCCGCGAAGGAACAGGTTGGATGGAGAAAATCCTTCATAAAATATTAGAAGGTAAAGGCACACTAAAAGACATTGATTTACTTTGGGACATCCAAAGCAAAATAGAAGGAAAAACCATCTGCCCACTTGGAGAAGCTGCGGCTTGGCCAGTGGCTGCTGCTATCAGGCATTTCAGACCAGAATTTGAAGCGTATGTAACAAATCCTGAAAGCATAAAAGACGTTAAACATTATTACAGACTCAACCCAACCGTATAATCCCATTCATTAAAATTTAAGCAATGGTAAAATTAACAATTGACGATATTCCAGTAGAAGTTCCAAAAGGAACAACCATACTGCAAGCTGCACGCCTTATTGGTGGAGACGTTACTCCTCCTGCAATGTGTTATTACAGCAAATTAAAAACCAGTGGTGGGTATTGCAGAACCTGCATTGTAAAAGTAGAGCAAGGTTCGGAAAAAGACCCACGTCCTATTCCAAAACCAGTTGCAAGTTGCCGCACAGAAGTGGCAGAGGGCATGGTGGTGCGCAACATCACTTCGCCAGAAAACTTGGAAGCAAGAGCAGGTGTTGTTGAATTGTTATTGGTAAACCATCCTTTGGATTGTCCAGTATGCGACCAAGCAGGTGAATGTCACCTGCAGGATTTGGCTTACGAAAACGGCAAAGAAGAAACACGATTCGAATTTGAACGAAGAGAGTTTGACCCAATTGATATTGGAGACAAAATCAAATTGCACATGAACCGTTGCATTATGTGTTTCCGTTGCGTAAAGGTAGCCGATCAAATTACAGATGGTCGTTGTCATGGTGTTATCAACCGTGGTGATGCCGCTGAAATTTCAACCTATATAGAAAAAGCAATAGACAACGATTTTTCAGGAAATGTTATTGACGTGTGTCCAGTTGGTGCTTTAACCGATAAAACCTTCCGATTTAAAAGCCGTGTTTGGTACACCAAACCAGTTGATGCCCATAGAAATTGCACTAAATGTTGTGGGAAAGTAAGACTTTGGAATCAAGGTGAAGAAGTGTTGCGTGTAACCGCAAGAAAAGACCAATGGGGTGAGGTAGTGGACAATGAGGACGGAACCACTGCATGGATTTGTAACGAGTGCCGTTTTGAGAAAAAACACATCAATGATTGGACGGTTGAAGGACCATCAGAAATCAACAGACATTCTGTAATTTCTGCCAACCATTACGATACCTTAAGAAACATCAAATTGGATACTTTGCGCATGTTGGGTGGAAAACCACATGGTGAAAAAGTAGACCTAGGAATTGGTGCACTTGACCCTAACAACCAACATAAACAATAGAATAAAAAAGAAATGGATCCATTGTTATTTAAAGCAATCTTGGTAGTTGCGGTGTTTGGAATAACGCTGATAGTTGCCCTATATTCTACATTTGGTGAGCGCAAAATTGCTGCCGTGATGCAAGACCGTGTTGGTCCGAACAGAGCGGGACCATTTGGTTTGTTGCAACCACTTGCCGACGGTATAAAAATGTTCATGAAACAAGAATTAATTCCTTCTGTTTCGAACAAATGGTTATTTATTATTGGACCTTGTATCGCTATGTTAACGGCTTGCATGACTGGTGTAGTAATTCCATGGGGAGGCAGTTTAACTTTTGGTGATCAAGTTTTTGAATTGCAAATTGCCGATTTAAACATCGGAATTTTATACTTATTTGGTGTCGTATCATTAGGTGTTTATGGCATCATGATTGGTGGCTGGGCTTCTAATAACAAATTCTCTTTGATTGGCGCTATCCGTGCATCTTCACAAATGATTAGTTACGAGATTGCAATGGGTATGGCCATAATCGCATTGGTAATGAGCACTGGCACTTTAAGTTTAAAAGAAATTGTGATGCAACAAGATGCTGGTTTGGCGAACATTGTTTACCAACCTTTGGGCTTCTTAATCTTTTTGGTTTGTGCATTTGCAGAGACCAACAGAGCGCCATTCGATTTACCTGAATGTGAAACAGAATTAATTGGCGGATACCACACAGAATATTCATCATTGAAATTGGGCTTCTATTTATTTGCCGAATACATCAATATGTTTATTTCATCTGCGGTAATCGTATCGTTTTACTTTGGTGGTTACAACTTCCCTTTCCAACATGAGTTGGGCTTGGATGGTAACTTGTTAACCATCGTGCAAACATTAGTGTTCTTTGGAAAAATATTCTTCTTCGTATTCTTCTTTATGTGGGTGCGTTGGACCATACCGAGGTTCCGTTACGACCAATTGATGCACCTTGGATGGAAAGTGTTATTGCCATTGGCCTTGTTCAATATTTTTGCTACAGGCATGGTGATGTGGGGAATGGGAAAAATATAATTAAACAAACACAGACAATTATTGTTAAAGACAATTTTTAACTGAACAAAAAATACCAATTGAAAAATGCTTACAAATAGAAGTAAACAAGTGGTCAAAAAAGAAATGACAATCATGGAGAAGGCATATTTACCTGCTATCTTCAGTGGAATGCTCATTACTTTTAAGCACATATTTATGAAAAAGGCAACCGTTCGTTACCCAGAACAGGTAAGAGAATTTGCCCCAGTTTACCGCGGTCAACACGTTTTAAAAAGAGACGACGCTGGTGCAGAAAGATGCACCGCTTGTGGACTTTGTGCTGTGGCTTGCCCCGCAGAAGCCATCACCATGGTAGCTGATGAAAGAAAAACAGGTGAAGAAAATTTATACCGTGAAGAAAAGTATGCATCAATATACGAGATCAATATGCTGAGATGTATTTTCTGTGGTTTATGTGAAGAGGCTTGCCCTAAAGAAGCAATTTTCTTAACTGATAGAATTGTGCCAAGCACATTTGAACGCGATGAATTCGTTTATGGAAAAGACAAATTGGTTGAACCTATTGACCAAAGAGTAGATGTTACTAAAAGACAAACACCTGACGTATTAGAATTCAAAAAAGACAAGAAACACAAGCACAACAGAACTTTTCTTGACAAAGTATTAAAGCCTAACAATAAACACTAATTAAGTGTATAAAAGTCAAATTAAAACCATTTCAATTCAACGTAATTCGCAAACAATTAAATGAGCCTTACCCAATATATCTTCTGGTTTTTATCCTTCCTAGCATTGATGAGTAGCTTGATGGTAGTTTTTACTAAAAATGCTGTTTACAGCGTTCTTTTTTTAATTATTACCTTCTTCGCTATAGCTGGGCATTACCTTTTGCTAAATGCACAATTTTTAGCAGCAGTTCATATCATCGTATACGCAGGTGCCATTATGGTACTTTTCTTATATGTGATTATGATGCTTAACCAAAACAAAGACGCCGAACCAAATAAACATCCATATTTAATGGTCATTTCAGTTGTAGCGGCTGGCTTATTGATGTTGACATTGGTTGGAACCATTAAAGGTGCTGAACTACCAGGCAGCAACATAGCAGATGCACAAGTAGGAACAATTGAAAAACTTGGACAAGTTTTGTTCACTGATTTTCTATTGCCTTTTGAAGTGTCTTCAATCTTATTTTTAGCAGCAATGGTAGGTGCTGTATATTTATCTAAAAACAAACTTCAATCGTAATGCAGAATTTACACGGAATTCCTATCAACTATTACGTAATATTAAGTACCGCTTTATTTTGTGTAGGTGCTTTAGGTGTAATGCTTAGACGCAATGCCATCATTATTTTTATGTGCGTAGAGTTAATGCTTAACGCGGTGAATTTATTGCTTGTGGCTTTTTCATCATACTTCGCAGACAGTCAAGCTCAAGTGTTTGTATTCTTTATCATGGCAGTAGCAGCGGCTGAAGTGGCAGTTGGTTTAGCAATATTAATCATGATATACCGCAATGCCGGCACCAGTGATACAGATGTTTTGACAAAATTAAAATGGTAACTATAATCGATATTAAGGCATACAAATAGAATGGAACAACTCGTTAAATTAATTCCCTTATTTCCACTTATCAGTTTCGCCATCATCGGTTTGATGAATAGGCGACTGACCAAACAACATGCGGCAATTCTTGCATGTGTTGGAGTGTTGTTAAGCTTCATCGATTCGGTGTTGATTTTTCAATCACAAATTCAAGGATTTCACCCTGTTGAAGTAAAAATATTCGATTGGATTTTAGCCGGCAACTTTAGTGCATCCTTTTCGTTTTTAGTCGATCCGCTCTCTTCCATATTCTTGATGGTTATTACAGGTGTTGGATTTTTAATTCATCTATTCTCTGTTGGCTACATGAAAGAAGACGACGGTATGAGAAGGTTCTTCTCATACCTAAACCTATTCATTTTCTTCATGTTAACATTGGTTCTAGGAAACAATTTTTTAGTTATGTTTATTGGCTGGGAAGGTGTAGGATTTTGTTCATTTATGTTGATTGGTTTTTGGTATAAAGACAACAAAAATAACGACGCAGCTAAAAAGGCCTTTGTTATGAATCGTGTTGGCGACCTTGGATTCTTAATTGCCATGTGTTTAATATTCTTCAACTTTGGAAGTCTTAACTATAGCACTTTATTCAGTCCTGGCTTCTTAGCTGATTCATCTGTGAGTACCGAAACTTTAACCCTTATTACTTTTTGCCTATTTGTTGGTGCAATGGGTAAGAGCGCTCAAATACCTCTATACACTTGGTTGCCTGATGCAATGGCAGGTCCTACCCCAGTATCAGCGCTTATTCACGCGGCAACCATGGTTACTGCAGGTATTTACATGTTGGCTAGAACCAATATCATGTTCTCTTTAACACCAGATACAATGACCCTGGTTAGCATCATAGGTATCGCCACGGCCTTATTAGGAGCGGTTATTGGCTTGTTTCAAAACGACATTAAAAAAGTATTGGCATACTCAACAGTTAGTCAATTGGGCTTAATGTTTGTTGCTTTAGGTGTAGGAGCATATACAGCAGCAGTATTCCACGTGGTAACACATGCATTTTTCAAGGCCTTGCTGTTCTTAGGTTCAGGCAGTGTAATTCATGCCATGGGTGGAGAACAAGACATTCGTGTAATGGGTGGTTTGAAAAAGAAGTTACCCATAACCTATTTAACATTCTTAATTGGCACTTTAGCTATATCAGGAATTCCTCCATTGGCAGGTTTCTTTAGCAAAGACCAAATTTTAAGCGAAGCCTTTGCCCATAACAAACTATTATTTGCTCTTGGATTACTTGTGTCATTAATGACCGCTTTCTATATGTTCCGTTTGTTCTTCCTAACTTTCCATGGTTCATTCAGAGGCACTCACGATCAAGAACACCATTTGCATGAGTCACCAGTAAATATGACTATTCCATTAATTGTATTGGCTATTTGTGCAGTGTTCGCTGGTTTTATTGGCGTTCCACATGTTATTGGAGAAGGTTTAGGAATCCACAACCTATTTGAATCGTATTTAGCGCCTGTTTTAGGCAGCAGTAGCAGCCATATTGAAGCCAGTGTAGAATGGATGTTAATGGGATTGACTACCACCCTAATCGTAGTGGTAATACTGTATGCTAGATATTTATTCATTTCTAAAAATTATGTGCCTGAATCTGATGCGCACATGCAAGGTTCATTTAAGAAATTAGTTTATCACAAATTTTATGTAGATGAATTCTACAATAAAGTATTCACCCAACCTTTAGACAAATTCTCTTTATTCCTTCAAAAAGGAATAGACATACCATTGGTTGATGGCATGGTTAGAGGCATTGGAAAATTAACGCAAAACTTGGCTTCTATAACCCGTAAAACCCAAACTGGGAACACTGGTTATTACGCCATCGCATTTGTATTCGCAATTTTATTATTGATCATCCTTTTTATTTAAGACAAGCATGTTGACATTATTACTCATATTGATTCCTTTAATAAGTGGTTTTATTTTGCTTTTCATAGGCAGTAAAAACGCAAGACAAATTGCTCTTGTCTTATCACTTATAGAATTTGGACTTGCACTATTTGCTTTAAGTATTCTAAAGTCGGGTGTTACTGAATCTCTTTCATACAGCATTCCATGGATTCCAAGCATGGGCATTTCATTTCATTTAGGAATGGATGGCATTTCTATGTTAATGGTCTTATTAAGCACCTTGCTAATGCCATTAATTATATATGCTTCATTCAATAAAACTTACAGCAACTCACACACATTGTACGCTTTGATGATGTTGATGCAAAGCGCCATGGTAGGTTCATTTGTTGCAATGGATGGATTCTTATTTTACATTTTTTGGGAGGTTTCATTAATTCCAATTTTCTTTATTATTTTAATGTGGGGTGGTGAAAACCGTCAGAAAACAACCTTTAAATTTTTTATTTACACTTTGTTTGGTAGCTTATTCATGCTATTGGCATTAATCTATTTGTATTTGCACACAAGCGATAAAAGTTTTGACATACAAGCAATGTATGCAGCAGGACGTTCTTTGCCTTTGCTTGAACAAGGGTTAATTATGGCAGCATTCTTTTTAGCCTTTGCGATTAAAATGCCAATATTCCCTTTCCACACTTGGCAGCCAAGTACCTATGTAGCTGCGCCTACTCCGGGTGTAATGGTATTGGGTGGTATCATGTCCAAAATGGCCACCTATGGTTTAATTCGTTGGGTTTTACCAATGGTTCCAGATGGGGTTCATGAATATGGTTATTTAATTATTAGCCTTTCGGTTCTTAGTATTATATATGCTTCTTGTATTTCAATTATTCAAAAAGACTTTAAATACCTAATTGCTTATGCATCTATTGCGCATATAGGCTTGATCTCTGCAGGTATTTTTTCTGTAAATTCCCAAAGCTTACAAGGATCATTAATGGAAATGTTGAGCCATGGTATCAATACAGTAGGTTTATTCTTTGTGTTTGACGTCATTTATAGCAGAACAAAAACATCAGAAATGAACAAACTAGGTGGTATAAGAGGTCTTGATTCGCGATTTGCATTTATGTTTTTCATCATCGTATTGAGCAATGTTGCATTGCCGTTTACTAATGGATTTGTGGGTGAATTCTTATTAATACTTGGAATTTTTCAAACCAATATGGTGGCAGCTTCGGTGGCAGGATTAAGCATCATTTTAGGGGTGGTTTATATGTTCAGAGCATTTCAAAATATGATGTTGGGTGAAACCAATTCATTAACTGTACATTTCCCGCAATTAGAAAAACAAGAAATTATTACTTTAACAATTATTGTTGTGTTAATTGTTAGCATGGGGGTATATCCAAAACCAATTCTTGAAATTACAGAATCTTCAATTCAAACTTTACTGCAAGGCATCCAATGAAAGAACTAATTATATTATCGACTCTAGGCGTATTATCACTTATTGCTGGTCTTTTAAGAATCAAAAGACCATTTATGGTGGTGGTTATCGCTGGCCTATTATTAAATATTGGCTTCTGCATAATGGATTGGAACCACAATGAGAATCTGTTTAACATGATGACTCTAGACAATTTTGCGCTAGCGTTCACCATTTTGAGTTCTAGTTTGGCCATTCTTTGGTTCATTGTTGCCCAAGCATATTTTCAAAACAGCAACAATTTTTCAGACCATTATGCCCTGGTTTTATTTTCTATGACGGGTGGATTGCTTATGGTTTCTTTCACCAATATGGTGATGTTGTTTTTAGGTATTGAAGTTTTATCGATTCCTTTGTTCGTGCTTGCTGGCAGCCATAAAACCAGTATGCGTTCTAATGAAGCGGCTTTTAAATATTTTCTATTAGGAGCCTTTGCTTCTGCATTCTTGTTATTCGGAATTGCCCTACTATACGGATCAACTGGGCATTTTGACAATGCTGGAATCGCCGCGTTTTTAAGTGCCAATAAATTAAGTGGAATGGCCTTAACAGGTATTATAATGATGTTGGGTGCAATGACCTTCAAAATTTCTGCAGCACCTTTCCACTTTTGGGCTCCAGATGTTTACCAAGGTTCTCCAACCATGATAACAACCTTCATGGCCACTTTTGTGAAGACTGTTGCCTTTGCAGGTTTCTTTAGACTATTCTTTTTAAGCTTTATGGCGGTGCGTAGCGAGTATGCTATTGCCTTCGCTATAATTGCCGCGGTTACCATCTTAGTATCAAACTTAATAGCAAGTGCACAAAGCAATGTGAAACGTTTGTTGGCTTATTCAAGCATTTCACATGCTGGTTTTATGGTCATCACCTTACTATGCATGAACAACAGCAGTGCTGGTATCTTGTTGTACTATACTTTGGTATACAGTATCTCTAGCATTATTGCATTCTCAATTTTCAAATCGGTTAAAACTCATACTTCAGAAAGTGAAGAAATCAGTGCATTCAATGGTTTGCTGCGCAGAAGTCCCCTATTAACCGTGGTAATGACTCTTGCATTATTGTCAATGTCTGGAATTCCACCTTTGTCTGGATTCATGGCAAAATACATGGTGTTTACTGCTGCTATTAACAATGGTTATATGTGGGTTGCAATATGTGGTATTGCCGGTTCACTAATGGCTGTTTACTACTATTTCAAAATAATTATGGCAATGTTTGCCGATGCCCATGAAACGAAAGAAATAGAAGTACCTGCTAATTTAAAGTTTGTCCTTATCGTTTGCAGTATCGCGTTAATTGCTTTGATGCTGTTCCCTTCTCAGATATCTAGCTTAATTTAATCTTACATCCACAGGAAATTTAATATTCCTGCTACCAATAAAACTTTATAAACGGCATTTGCCGCTTTGTACTTATTGTATTTTGTTAAGGTCAAAATGGAGACCAAACAAAACAAAGTAAATAGAATGAAATAATTACGCAGTAACAACCCGTCGTGCAAGAGTACTCCGAGACCTCCTGCTATTGAAAGCACAATTACAAAGGCTAAAAATGACTTGGCTTTATCGACACCCAAAGACACCGGCAATGATTGAATATTTAATACTTTGTCGCCAGTATAATTGATAAACTGCTTAACCAATTCTCTACCGTAAACTAAGCTGATGTAAAAAGCGCCATAAATGAATATATAGGGATAAAATTTAGAGTAATGCAGGAGCACAGCAAAAAAACAAGTAATACTCAAAGCTGAAGCTGCAAGTTCTTTTATAAAAGAAAGTTTCTGCAGCTTGTGAGAATACACCCATAAGGCAGATATGAAACCAATAAAAAACAATCCAATCTTTAAGGAAGCAACAAACGCAATAAGAACAGCTATCGCATTAAAAGCAATGTAAAAATTAAGCGTCTTTTTCTTGCTAATCCATTTGTTAAATAAGGTTGAATTTGGACGATTTATTAAGTCCTTTTCATAGTCATAGAAATTATTGATAATAAACCCTCCTGCTATACTAAATATTGATGCTACAGCAATGGCATGGAGTTTCCAATCACCTAACAAGAGTGAAAAAGTATTTGGCTCTTCGCGCATCAGGACATAAGCAGACAAATATTCAGCGAAAACAGTAAGCAAAATATTGTACCACCGAACAATGGACAACAGAGCAATAATTTTGATGGCTGTTGGCTGCTTATCTTTAGAATGAGTCGCGCCAGACATTAAAAATTAGAATTTATAAATAACTTGTAGTTGTTGGTTCTTCAGTTTTTCAGCGGCTTTTTCGAAGTCTTCTGTAAAACCTAAAATATAACCGCCACCTCCACTGCCACATAACTTCAAATAGTATGAATTGCTGTCTATACCCTCTTTCCATACCTTCTTATAGTTATCAGGGATCATAGGGCTGAAATTGTCGTACACCAATTGTGACAATTGCTTTAAAGAATGAAACAAAGGCTTGAAATCCTTTTTCAGAAAAGCTTCGATACACTCGTCATTGTATTTCTTGAATTGGTTTTTAATTAAATGTCTAAAACCATCTTGTTTGCATTTTTCCAAAAATATAGAAACCATATTTTGGGTTTGGCCCGGCAAACCGCTGTCCATTAAAAATATGGCTCCTTTGCCATGTTCATTTGGACTAGGCAAACCAACCGTATCCAAATGGGTTTTGGAATGGATTAAAACGGGCAAATTGAGGTAACAAATTAATGGGTCTAATCCAGAGCTTTTACCATGGAAAAAAGACTCTAACTTACTAAAAGTTTGTTTTAGTAATAAAATCTCATCGCCTTTCTGATTGGCTTCAATACTAATTTTATCGGTGCAATAGGCATCGTATAAAGAGGCTACCAAAGCGCCACTGCTTCCTACTCCAAATCCTTGAGGAATACTGCTATCGAAATACAAACCATTTTCAATGTCTGATTGCAATCTTTCAAAATCGAAATGACAGCCCAAGGTTCCATCCTGATCGAGTTGAATTAAATAGGCGTAAAACAACTGAATATCCTTATTGGATTGAACGGCAAAATCGCTACCCTCTTTCGAAAGCTTTAATACACCGTTAAATTTGTTAAAAGGTATAGATAAACCTTTCGAATCTTCTATAATTCCATACTCTCCGAAGAGAAGTATTTTGGCATAGTATAAGGATTCTTTTAATTTCATGTTTATTTTAATTCTGGACCTTTTCCAATGTGGTTACAAAAGTAAGTCTGATTTTGACAAAATCCTATTAATTCATTTTTAACAAATTCTTGAATTTTAGCATCTTCCGACTTAGGGTTTAACAAATGGACATTGGCCCCAGCGTCTAAGGTAAACAACAAATGCAAACCTGTTTGGTTTCTGAAATCCTTTATTTTTTCTAAAACAGCCAAGGTATTAGGCTTCATCAAGATAAAAGGTGTTGGAGAAGTCATCATTAAGGCATGCAACATCAATGCTTCTGCTTCAACAAGATGTATAAAACCATCCAAATCACCAGCCTTCAAAATATTCAATAATTTCCCAGTATTCTCTGCGGCCAAATGGTAACGGGTGTCCGCAAATGGGTGTTGTTTTAATAAAGCATGACCAGTGGTGGAAGAAACAGCCTTTTTTCCCTTTTCTATAATTAAAATGGTATCACTAAAATCTTTGAAATTGTGATGCACCAAATGGTCAATATTCACAGCCTCTTCATCGCTACTTCCTTCTAAAAATGGCGTTGAACCCCATAAATTGTATCCACCATATACACTTCTGCATGCACTTCCAGAACCGATTCTAGCCCAATATGAAGCTGTACTGTAAAAGTCTTCCAATTTTTCTCCTGTTATTTTTTCATGTAGACTACATAAACAAAGCGCTAGGGCGCTATACGCAGAAGCAGAGGAAGCAATTCCACTACTATGCGGAAACGTATTAGATGAACTAATTTCAATATGATAATCATTCAACCAAGCAAAATCGCGCATTGCTTTTTCTAAAAAAGTTTTTAACTTTTCTTCAAAAACTGGATTCTTCTGGTTCTCAAACAAAAAATCAAGACTTATTCCATTATTTTCAGATTTAGGACCTACTTTAAAATGGGTTTCTGTAGTTGCCTGATCGAGGGTAAAACTGATAGAAGGATTGGCAGGTAATTGCTCTCCGCGTTTTCCCCAATATTTTACCAAAGCGATGTTTGATGGACTTTTCCAACAAACTGAAGCAGTCTCTTCTTGTATTGACATTATAATATTAAGTCGTTAAATGGAATAATTCTATGGTATTCTTTGCTTTGAAAGTAAGACATTGTGTCTTCGCCTGTGGCTAAAACATAATCGCCTCCCCAGGCACCCAAACTTTTAACGGTGCCATTAAAATCTTCAAATAGTTCTTGCTTTATGCAGGGTATTCCGAGCACTTGACTCATTTCGTTTTCTGCCAATTCGAGCAAGAGGCAAAATTCAAAATAATCGTCGTTGATGCTGATTAATTTGCTAATTCGTGTTATTTGTGCAACTTGAGCAGGATCCATGTTGCGCTTGTAACTTGCAATCTGAAGTCTGCTGTTTTGTTTTTTATTTAAATGAACGAAATACAATTTATCTCTAAACGGTTTGTTCCATTCCAATGTTTCAACTTTAGGTTCAGAGCCATTCATGGTATACAACAACGGCTTTCCTTCATGCGCCACTGCAACATCAAAACCACTGCCTTTAAATGCATTAAAATGCAAAGAAAATGGATTGACTTGCGCCCATTGCGCTATGTTGTTGGTGAGGGTTGAACTGCTGCCCAAACCTTCGTCGTTGTCGAACTCTAAATTTGTTGTTACCTGTACATCCTTACTCTCACTTAGAAAATTCGGATTCAAAGCTTTGGCATTGATTAAAAACCTTAGCAATTGAATGCTTACATCTTGCTCGGTGTATTCTAAAGCAATAAAGTATGGAAGCGCTATTTTTGCTTGAAACCATACCTCTCCATTTTTATTGATTGCCTTCCAAGTTAAGACTGGTGAATCGGATGGAGCACCCATTTCCACATGCAGAGATTGACCTGCCTTGGTTGGCAATGCGAACGCACTAGCTCCATTTAATACGGCATACTCGCCGCATAACATTAATTTTCCGTGGCTATAAAATGTCTGCGAACTCAATGTCCCTCTTTGTTTTTAATCCCTGATACTGCAGGCACCTCTATTCCTCTAATTTTACAAAAAATTTCGACGGCTGAACTATAGCTTACAATCTTGTCTTTAAAATACTCAACAATTTGAGCTTTTTCAGCATCTGTTGCTTCCAATTGATTTAAGATATTTAACAAATGCATTTTCATATGGCCCTTTTGAATACCTGAAGTAACCAAAGAACGTAAAGCTGAAAAGTTTTGCGCCAAACCAACCACAGCGGCTACTTTCATCAATTCATTTGCATTAGGATTGCCTAATAATTTCAATGCAAATTTAACCATTGGATGCAAACCAGTTAGACCACCAACAGTACCTAAAGCCAAAGGAATGTCTAATCTGAATATAAATTCACCATCCTTAATTTCTGCATGGGTTAAACTTCTATATTGTCCACTGCGTGAAGCGTAAGTATGTGCACTGGCCTCAACGGCTCTGAAATCATTTCCTGTTGCAATCACCACACTGTCTACCCCATTCATAATACCTTTGTTATGGGTGGTTGCTCTGTATGGTTCAATCTCTGCGATTCGCACCGCACGGCAAAATTTCTCAGCGAATTCCAAGCCACTCATTTCATTTCCATCAGCCAAACTTTCCAAAGGTGCTCTCACTTCAGCTCGCACCAAACAATTTGGTGTGTAATTGCTCAAAATACACATAACCACTTGGACTTGCTTTTCTTCTTCTGTCAGTAAATCTGTTTTTTCAATTTCAGATTTTAATATTTTAGCAAACTCTTCAAGTACTGAATTGATGAAATTGGCGCCCATGCTGTCGCAAGTATCAAAGGTTGCATGGATTTGGTAATAGCCAGGTTCTAGAGAGGTTTTATCCACCAACTGAATATCCAATATACCACCACCGCGCAGTTGCATGTTTTTGGTGATGTGCTCGGTATGGCTGTAAAACTTGTCTTTTATAGAAGCAAAAAAGGAGAATAATCTTTCTGAAGACTTTCCTTCCCAAATAAAGTGCACATGACCAACCTTTTGAACATCGATGATTTGGGTATGGAAGCCACCGCGTTCTAACCAAAAGTTGGCAGACTTAGCAGCTGCAGCAACCACCGAACTTTCTTCAATGGCCATTGGTATGCAGTACATCTTTCCATCAATTAAAAAGTTAGGAGCAATACCAAATGGCAGGTAAAAATTGCTGATGGTATTTTCAATAAACTCATCGTGCAGTTTTTGCACATTGCTGTCCTTGTTCCAATAGCTTTTTAAAAATTCTATCGATTCTGAATCATTGCCGATATAATTGGCAACTATCCATTCAATTTTAGCTTCTTTACTAAGCTTAGAAAATCCTTTAATACTTGGCATTACTTTTAGTTGATCTTTATGTTTGGTCCTATTGCTAGGGATTAATCCTTAATTTGTAAATACTGGTAGCAGGTTTGTAAACCCTTGCGTTGTAACTCGCAGTAGGCTTGCAATTCTGCATATTCGCCCGTTGCATGTTTCAAAAACGCTGATGCTTGGGCATAAATGGCATTGGTTTTGGCTTTTTTCAAAAGATAATATCCATCCAAATACGTTTGAATTCCACCACTAATGATGATATTCTTGCACAAGGCTTGTGAACCCAATTCGTCAATTGCTTTATTTGCGAAATCGAGCATTTCAGAAGCAGCGTGGCCGATATGTGTTAAAGGATCCAATTGTTTTTTGGTTTCCTCCTCTTGTCTATACAATTCCAATGTTGCGAAATTAGTTCCTCCGTGTGCGGCAAACTCTATGGCTTCGATTGGCAGTTTAAATAATTCTACAAACGAACGCGGCCCGAAACCTTGACCAACTTCTTTAACTATGATTTTACAATCCAAAACATCCAACAAACGTTTGATGGTATCTATTGGGGAAAAACGAATATAGTCGCCTTCCGGTTGCAGCCATTCTTGCAGTGGATTGACGTGCACGATTAGACCGTCGGCTTGTAAATTATTAACCAATTCCTTAATGGCAGGCACTTGCCCAGCCTCTAACATTTCTTCAATTTGAGCGATGCCTAAATTGGCAAACAAGGGCTGATCACCCATAAATGGACGTACATTGAAATCGTTGAAATACGACTTATCTTTTAGTATTATGCGGCAACTACCAAGACCTAAACCCATGCCAAATTCAGCACAAGCCATAGCCAAGTTCTTATTGATTTTACCAGCCAATTCAGTTCCCCCAGTCATGCTGCTAATCCATAACGGTAGGGCTAGCGACTTGTTTGCAAAATGGGTTTTCGGTATACTATTTTGATTGGGATGCGGGGCTAAAAATGGTTCGTAATAAAACCGCTCATCCCTTTCTAAGGTCTGAGAAAGAAAGGCCAAATCGATATGGTCTTTTTTGCGTTGAGATGTTTGATGGGTGTCCAAAGCTGATTGCTGCACCTTAAGGTAACCACAAAGATACGATTTTGTTTTAAAATTCGCCTTTTTTGCTTGTATAACAGTGAATTAAGACATTATATTTCGGTCAAAATCAATGCCCTAAACAATAATTAAGACCCTTCCGCGTTAGGCAGGCATGCGAAATAAATTTCTTTGTGCTATGGCCCTTCTAAGTTTTTTAAATACCCAAGCCAAAAATGATTCTTGTAAAATTAAAGTCTCAGAAGTTTTTATAAACAATGGAACATTTATCAACCAAACCTTACGTGGAAGTTTAGACGAATTCAAAGCCCTGTCAAACAATTCCATTTTGCTTAAGCAAAATTTCGACAACTATTACAGCTATTCTGGTAGCCGTTACAATGGTTCTTACAATATGAGTAATATTGGCATTGGCTTGCAAAGAAAAAACAATGGCCCAGTGTTTAGAATTTCTGCGGCCTATGGCATGGGCTTAAAAGGATTTGGGTTATTACAAAACCAATACTTACCGTATTGACACTTTTACATCAAACCAAACTGGTCAACAACTATTTGTAGATTCAAGTGTAAGTGAAAACTACATCATGCGCCACCAATCGAAAATGCTTCAGTTGGATGCCTCTGTAATTTGGCGTACCACCAATGCCAATAAACTCAAATTAATGGGCGGAATTGGCATAGCTGTAGGCACAACACTGGATGCTTCTACCGAAGTTTTGTATTCGAAATCTGCCTATATAAACAACCCTAATACTATGCCATATTACAGACCGATTAGAATTGTTGGAATAGACTCTAAAACAGAGCGCTACTTAAACACTAATCAAGCCACCTATGCAGTATACCTTCCCATGGGAATCGATTACCAATTGAGTAAAAAGCACCCCATATTGAAACAGTTTCACCACTTTCAGGAAACTAAATTCAGATTACAATACGTGAAAGTAAGCAGTTACAACTCGGCCTTAAATGCCAATTTGTATTTTGGATTTGGCTTACGCCTCAACTTGGTAAAAGTTAAATAACTTAGTCTTTCAGACCCATATTTTTCAAAACAGCTTGCTGCTCAGCGCTCAACTTACTGATTTCTGCTTGAAGAATTTTATTTTCAGGTTCACCTTTTTTCAATTCTTTCAATACATCAGCACAAGGACCAGCCAATCTGCTGTTGTAGGTCAAACAAGCATCCAATAAATTTCTTGCTATTTGTTCATCCAAGAAACCCAAACGTTTTAAAGCATTTGCTGCATTCACACGGGTTCTAAACTCATAGTTAGCCCCACATAAATCCACCAAGTCATTTTTATAAAGATGGTTTAGCCCAGGTTCGTAAATATTCATCACTGCATACTCCAACCATTTGGTTCTGATGTTGTTGTTTTGACCATATAAAGTCTCTGTAATTTTTAAGTATTTTACTTTTTCTTTTTGATCAATGTCTTTGCATTTCATCAATTTATCCATAGCATTTTCAGCCACAATATTGCTGCTGTCTTTTAACAACAATTCAAAAATTGCTTTTTGCTCCACCACATTTGTATCGGCTGCAATGAAAGCATTTTTCACTTCCGCTTTGCTGTCTTTTACCACCAAAATATACCATTTGTTCAGTGACTTCTGATTGGCCAATTGTTTGGCTATTTCAGCGCGAATGGCAGGGTGTTTTTCAGTGGCAAAACGGGCTTGCAACAAGACCAATTTTTCTTTTAATGGAATGTCTTTCATACCCACGACAGCATCGTAACGGTCTATCATATGCTTGGCCTTTGCTGCTTGTGCAAAAAGTTCTGCATTCGATTTTTTGAAATCCATTTTTTTCATCACTTTATTTTCTTCGTCAAACAAAGTGAACTCAACTTCAGCTCCACTTACATTAGGAATGACAATGGTCTGATTGGCACTGTCCATTACCCAAATGGTTTTGCGTTCTACACTTCCATTTTTGTAATAAATAGCAAAATCAACAGGCATTTTGAAGTAACGCACATGGCCATCTACTTTATGGGTTTGTTGGATATTAAATGTAATTGCTTTATTGTTAAAAGTAGAACTCACTTTGTAATGAGGCTCTCCTCCACGGTGTATCCATTGGTCGAAAAACCAATCGTAGTTTAAACCCAATTTGTCTTTGATGGCTTTTTGAAAATCCCATGACTCCACATTTTTAAATCCGTTAACGGCTAAGTAATGTTGAATAAAACGCGTGAAATTTTCTTCGCCCAATTGGTAGCGCAACATGCCCAAAACAGCTGAGCCTTTAGGGTATAAACGGGTGGTTCCACCTTTGGTATGTCTTACAGGGTAATTGTCTTTTTCACTTTGTGCTAATGCAGAATTGTATTCTCCGCGCATAGCCCATTGGTAGGCGTCTTCGCCTTCCAAACTTCTGAAGAACAATTTAGGAAAAAACGTTGCGAAGCTTTCTTGCAACCATACATCACTACCACCACGGGCAGTAATCAAGTCACCGAACCATTGGTGGGTCAATTCGTGGCAGTTTACGCCCATGTAATTGCGGTCTTTAAAACCACGGGCATCGGTGGTAAAGAAATCGCCGAATATGGTTGCTGAAGTATTTTCCATTGCACCATACAAGAAGTTTTGCACCATGATTTGAGAATAGGTTCCCCAAGGGTATGGAGTACCAGTGGCATCTTCTAACAACTCGATCATGCGTTCGGTGTGCATGCTGGTGTATTCAACACGGTCTTTAAATTCTGGGTAATACCAAAATTGAACCGGAGTTCCACGCTTGGTCTTCGTTTCTTTAATATCGTATACACCTATGCCTAGCATCAACAAATAGCCAGCGTGTGGTTTTTCCATTACATAATGCCAAGTGCTGCTGCCATTGCCATTGTCGGTTTGTGCTATTTTCTTACCATTCGACAAACACTTGTATTTGTTTTCGATACTTACCACTGTTTCGGTGGTAAACTTATCGTTCATGCAATCGTACATCGGAATCCAATGGCGGTTGTCTATACCTTGCCCTTGGGTCCAGATCTGTTTGCGTATATAATTGATATCTGGTGTGCCGGTATTTTCAGCTTGGTTCCAACCAATAAAATAAATTCCTTTTTTAGGTAAAGCTGTGTATTCAAAAACCACTGAATGGTATTCGTCCCAGTTCAACTTTTTTGCAAAACGCAAAACCACCCCTTCTGGGTTGATGTTGAATGGCACTGGGTTTCCGTCCATGCTGGCACTTTTAATTTCAATACCAGGCGCATCAAAGAACAAGGTGTCGATATTGTTTTGTAAGGTGGTAAAATTATGGGTTACTTTACCAATAACCTTTCCGGCGCTTGGTTCAAAACTCACTTCCACTTTCATGTGTGTAATGTCGACACTGTGCTGACGTTCGGCGGCATCAGGATCGGCCAAATAATGAATATGTGGCAATTCGGTTTGAGCGCTTATGCTGAATAGACAAGCTGAAAAAAGGAAAGTAAATAATCTTTTCATGTGCTGAATTAAAAAAAGCAAAAATAAGGGATTTAACTAATAATTTACTTTGCTCTAGTTGAAGTGAGATTTGTAAATAACGAACATCATAAAATTCTACAACCCCAGAGGGGTGTAACATTTGTAGAAAAAACATACGATAAATTCCAAAACCCCAGCGGGGTGACACATTTGTAGTAGGTGTAACATTTGTAGAAAAAGATAAAAAAAAATCCACAACCCCATCGGGGTGTAACATTTGTAGAAAAAACATATGATAAATTCTACAACCCCAGAGGGGTGTAACATTTGTAGAAAAAACATACGATAAATTCCAAAACCCCAGCGGGGTGACACATTTGTAGTAGGTGTAACATTTGTAGAAAAAGATAAAAAAAAATCCACAACCCCATCGGGGTGTAACATTTGTAGAAAAAACATATGATAAATTCAACAACCCCAGCGGGGTGACACATTTGTAATATTCAAATGATTTTATTACCTTCATAAAAACAAATAAAACTATGGCAAACACTTATTCACAAATCTATTTGCAAATTGTAATTTCAGTAAATGGGAGACAAAATCTACTTCACAAATCATGGAGACAAAAGCTCTTTACCTACATGGCAGGCATTGTTAATACTAAAAACCACAAATGTATAACAATAAATGGAATTGCAGACCATGTGCATTTATTTATTGGTCTTAATCCTAGCGAGGCTATATCCGATTTGGTTCGAGATGTAAAAAACAATTCAAGTAATTTTATCAATGATAATAAGTTGGTCAATGGAAAATTCTCTTGGCAAGCGGGATATGGTGTGTTTTCATATTCGCAAGGAAGTATAAATAATGTATTCCAATATGTATCAAATCAAGAAGTGCATCATAAGACAATTAGTTTCAAAGATGAATATATCGGTTTTTTAAAAGAGTATCAAGTAAATTATCAGGACAAATATTTGTTTGAAATGTATGAGATATAGTAATTAGAAAAATGATAATGCATTGCGATTATTTTGAATATCAAAGTAATGTTTCACCCCGCTGGGGTTCAAATTCTTCGCTTTCACATTTGATCTACAAATATATCACCCCGCTGGGGTTCAATTGAATGTAAGTTTCTTAATGTACAAATATGTCACCCCGCTGGGGTTCAATTATATGATAGTTTTTTAATGCACAAATATGTCTACCAAATTAGGTTAAAATAAAAAGTGCTAAAAACCGAAATATAACAATTATCTATAACTAACTAAAATACTATAGTCAATAAATTTATAAACTCAATTACCTATAAATCCCGAATATTTTTTCACCCTCAATATTGATGGATGCACGGTACATACCCTCGCTGTTGAAGGGCATTTCGATATTGCCTTTTGCATCGATGGCAACAAGACCACCATCACCGCCAATTTTTACCAATTTGTCCATTACCACAATGGTACAAGCATCTTTTAACGACAAGCCTTTGTATTCCATTAAACAGCTGATGTCATAAGCCACCACAGCACGTAAAAACAATTCGCCGTGACCGGTACAGCTTATTGCACAGGTAAGGTTGTTGGCATAAGTACCAGAACCAATAACAGGTGAGTCGCCAATGCGGCCAAACTGTTTGTTGGTCATACCCCCAGTGCTTGTTGCTGCGGCAATGTTTCCAAAATTATCCAATGCCACGGCTCCAACGGTGCCCATTTTATTCCCTGGATTGGCACTGTGATCGAGTTGATAGTTTGTGCTGTCTTTTAAATCTAGCCACTGCTTGTAGCGTTGTTCGGTGTAAAAATAGACATCATCGGCAAACTCGATGCCTACAGATTTCGCGAATGCTTCCGCCCCGTCTCCTGCCATCATCACGTGGGCCGATTGGGTCATTACTGCTTGAGCAAGAAGTATAGGATTCTTAATGTTTTTAACTCCTGCAACAGTTCCAGCCATTAAGTCAACTCCTTGCATGATGGCGGCATCCATTTCATGTTTACCAATATGGTTAAACACGGCACCTTTTCCGGCATTAAACAAAGGATAATTTTCCAATTCAATTACCGCTGCAGCAACCGCTTCGGTGGCAGTGCCATTGGCAAGAAGGACTTTATTTCCCGCGGAAACGGCCAAATCGAGACCATGCAAATACGCTTTCTCCAATTCAGGGGTCAACAATTCAGGGGCAATGGTACCCGCTCCTCCGTGCAGTGCAATGGCGTGTGGCATAGGGGCAAAGATACTAAAAGCGAATCTAAATCCTTTGGATTTAAATTCGCTTGCATGGGCAACAGGCAAGAACTTAGCGCAGCGCTTTCACAAACTAAACGCAACGAAGTGGAGTGATTTCACGACTGAAAGGAGTACACCGGAGGGAGTAACAAGGCAATAGGAAATGCAACAAGATTTCATGTTGACAGGCTACCCTTTTCAATGCTCTACCACAGGGCCCTTGCCTCTTGCTAAAGCACTTCGTGCTTTTCTTGTTCTTTTGATTCTTTATTCTTAAGTTTGCATCTGAAATATTAATGTAAATATGGCTGTAGCAATCAAAATGCCCAAAATGAGTGATACCATGACCGAAGGTGTGGTTAGAAAGTGGAACTTCAAATTGGGTGATACCGTTAAAAGCGGTGATATACTCGCAGAAGTGGAAACCGATAAGGCGACCATGGATCTTGAAAATTACGAAAAAGGAACTATTCTTCATTTTGCAATCAACGAAGGTGATGCCGTTCCAGTAGATGGTATTATTGCTATTGTTGGTAAGGCTGGTGAAGATTTTTCAGCTTTATTAAGCGGTGCTGCACCTGCTCCACAAGCAAGCGAAAGCAAAGCAGAGGTTCCAGTTGCTGCAAAAGTAGAGACGGTTGCTGCTGCAGTCTCTGTACCAGTTGCTGCGCCTGTTAACAACAGCAACATTGATGGCCGCATCATTGCTTCACCTTTGGCTAAGAAATTGGCTTCTGAAAAAGGCATCGATATCGCTGCTGTTGCTGGTTCTGGCGAAAATGGCCGCGTAGTAAAAAGCGATATTGAAAACTTCAAAGCAACAGGTTCAACTGCTGCAGCATCTAACAATTCTTATGTTGCAGGTATAGAAAGTTTTGAAGAAATAAACGTTTCTCAAATGCGTAAAGTAATTGCCGGCCGCTTGGCTGAAAGCAAATTTACTGCACCGCATTTCTATTTAACCATGGAGATCAACATGGACAAAGCACTTGCTGCTCGTGTTGCTATGAATGCTTCAGGTGAAGTGAAAGTATCTGTAAACGATATGATCGTTAAAGCATCTGCACTTGCCTTGCGCAAACACCCTTGGGTAAATGCAAGTTGGTTGGGTACTAAAATTCGTTTTAACCACCACATCCACATTGGAGTGGCTATGGCTGTGGAAGATGGACTATTGGTTCCAGTTGTGCGTTTCGCCGATCAGAAATCATTGTCAAACATCAGCTCTGAGGTTAAAGTATTCAACTCAAAAGCAAAAGACAAAAAATTACAACCTGCAGATTGGGCTGGTAATACCTTTACCATCTCTAACTTGGGTATGTTCGGAATAGAAGAATTCACTGCAATTATCAATCCGCCAGATGCCTGTATCTTAGCAGTAGGTGGTGTTAAAGAAACCGTTGGTATTGTAAATGGTGAAATCGCTAAAACCAATGTTATGAAAGTTACTTTGAGCTGCGACCACCGTGTGGTTGATGGAGTAGTAGGATCTAAATTCCTAAACACTCTAAAAGATTTGCTTGAAGAACCAGTTAAGATGTTGGTTTAATCACCTAAAGATAAAAAGAAAAAATCCCGCTTTACTTAAAGCGGGATTTTTTTATGTCCTATTTTGTTGCCTCTGAACTTTCGTTTGTTTCACTTGAATCGCTGCTGGATGGTTGCGTTTCCTGAGCCATTATCATAGAATCAACATAATGTTGGTCTATGGTTTCTTGAGCATGGTCTAAACTATCGCGTTCAATTTTTTCTTGCTCTTCAGTTTTTGCATTGTTGTTGCAAGCCGCAGCTGAAATAGCTACACAGGTAAAAAGGATTAATTTTTTCATAACTTATACCCTGCGAAAATGTAAAATATCTGAGAGAAAAACAAATGTTCTTATTCAAAGCTGTGTAAACCTAAATTATCTGGCCAAAACGCATCTTCAAAATGTTCAATCTCTGCCTGCTCTCCTTTCAAAATAATTGAAATAACATCGTAGCGAATTTCAAATCCCATATTCGGGTACAAATACAAATAAGCTTCCACTGCAGATGCTAAATTTTGTTGTTGTTTTCTGCTAACAAACGACTCAGGCAAACCAAACACATCGGTGTTTCTCGTTTTTACTTCTACAAATACCAAGTACTTATTTTGTTGTGCTATAATGTCAACTTCTAGCTTGTGGTAGCGCCAATTGCATGCCCATATTTTGTATGATTTTTTTTCTAAAAAAGCTTTGGCTATCGCCTCTCCTTTTTTACCTAATTCATTGTGTTCAGCCATAGATTAAAATTACAAAAAAACCGAACAATAAAAAAGTATAATTTGAGCAAGTTTGGCCTTCAAAAAAACGGATGAAAAATATTTAAAAAATTTCTATACTTTTGACTCATAATAGTTTGCTATTTAACTTAAGAGACGCAGAAGAATGAACGAAGAAGAATTAAAGGAAATAGCCTCTCAGCTGAGCAATCCACACGGCAGTGTAGGACTTCGTGTTGCAGAAGTGATGCACAAAACCAATATCAGCATGAGTTTGGGCGCTATCAATGCTTTGCGTTTGCAAGACCATGAATCGATTTTGGAAATTGGACAAGGTAATTGTGGTCATTTAAAAGATGTATTAGACAAAGCCAAAGGGCTCAAATACCAAGGTCTAGAAATATCGGAACTGATGCATGAAGAAGCCAAAAAACACAGTGCAGAATGTGGCTTCGAAAACGAAATTGGATTTAGTTTGTTCGATGGAAAACGCATTCCATTTGAAGATGAAAGTTTTGATAAAATCATGACCGTTAACACCATCTATTTTTGGAAACGTCCATTGAATTTTTTAATAGAAATATACAGGGTACTTAAACCAAATGGTGTATGCGTTATTTGCTATGGCGAAGAAGCCTATATGGCCGAATTGCCATTTACCGTATATGGTTTCAATTTATACAACCAAGAAAAAATCAAATCGCTTATCGCTCTTTCACCCTTTAGTGTCGACCATACTGAAACTAAATCTGAAATGGTGGAGAGCAAAATTGGTGGTATGGCAAAACGCGATTATACCACCATTACCTTGCATAAATAGTGTATGCCTAAACAAAAAATAACGACCTTTTTATGGTTCAACCAAGAAGCCGAAGAAGCTGTCGACTTTTATACCAGCATCTTTAACAATTCATCAATAATCAGTAGCAGCCGATATAGCAAAGGTGCGCCAATGCCAGAAGGCAGTTTAATGAGCGCTATGTTTGTGCTCGATGGACAAGAATTCATTGCACTTAACGGTGGACCAATGTATCAATTTACACCCGCCATTTCTCTTTCTGTGGCATGTGAAGATCAGAGGGAAATCGATTATCTATGGGATGCTTTAAGCTCTGGAGGCAGCCCCGGCCGTTGCGGTTGGTTGAAAGACCGTTTTGGTTTGTCGTGGCAAATTGTTCCAAAAAACATGGGTGAACTCTTAGCGCCACCCGATGCTGAAAAAGCAAAACGCGCCATGCAAGCCATGCTGCAAATGGACAAATTGGATATACAGGTGTTGAAGAACGCTTAGGGGGAGTAGCAATTCAAACATAAGTGAGTACCCTAGATTTATCCCGTAGCGCTTTGTCCTGCACTGTGTTTTGTGAAACAAAACTCTAGTGCAGGGTGACGAAACGACCTGCCCTGTGGCGTATTCGCGGCTTTTCTCAATCACCATAGCTTTAGCGAAGGTGATAGCGAATTCTGCCATGGGGAGTGCAGTCTCTGCTACTGGGACCCCAACTGAAAGCGGTAACCCAATACCACTAAAGTTTGCAGAAAGGTAAAATGCTGTTTGGCTCTGTCTTGCTTAAGTCCAGTAACAACAATACTAGGCATATTGATATAACCACCTTTTGCTGTGGTTTGCAAATAAAAATGTTTGCCAAGCGTCAAATTAATTCCAGCATTTAATGAGGTGCCGTAACCCGATACATGCCATTGTTCGTTGATGCTTCTGCTCAGCAAAACCGCTCTGGTTCTTGGGTACATAAAACCCAAAGAAAAGCCACTGACAAAATTCAATTGAAGATGCTTATTTATTCTTACAATACCATCGGTGCGACTTAGTTCTGCATTCAGATAATTCAATCCGTCGGTGTGTTCGAATTCTAAAAAATCGCCTTTTAATTCAACCGCTCTTTGATTGTATTGCCCATCGTAAAGGGTTCCAGAATTATTGATATACCCATCGGCTATTACGGTTTGATTTTGATTCATCACATATTTCATGTGGTCGAATCCGAAGGACAAACTGTATTTATCATTGAAGCAATAACCCAAACGGTAATCGTATTGTGGAATGGTTAATTGGTCTATATGCAAATACGGGTCAGCGCCTAATTTAGACTGCCTGTCCTTTGCCGCAACATCATATAAGGTGAAGTTGTAGTCGATACCCTTGAAATTAATATCAGAGCGGCTATAAAAGCCTCGATTATAACCCCAATAAAAAAAGAATTGCCCTTTTTTAAATCCAGTACCCATATTGTCACCAGCCTGCACCAGCCAGACTTGTAAAACAAGAATCAGCAATAAGCTGACACGTTGAAAAGAAAACATTAATAGAGATTAATCGACGTTATCGTGTAAGTATTTATTACCGTTGTCTTTAAAGCGAAGCGATTTGTTGTCTTTATCTTCTTCTAAAGAGATTTTAGAAATCTCAACACCTGCCTGAGGCTCTTCTAGAACAATGTTTTGTCTTAAATAGGCTGGTGTATCCAAATCATTTAAATTCCTTGGTCTTTGCACTTCTTGCTGTGCAGGAGGACTTGGTCTATCATTGTTAGGCAAACCAAACAAGCCCTCGGTAATTGGAGCAATGTGTGTAACAGAATTGTCGTCCATATTAAAGTTGACTGTTTCAACCTCATTAAAATCAATTTCAATATTGCCTTCATCTTCTGCGTCTTCCACCAATGTAATATTGGTGCTGCTGTTGTCAAAACCAGTGGCAACAAGAGTTATGGCAATCTCTTTGTCAAGAACATCATTTTTAGTCAGACCATACTTTAAGTTTGCATTCTGACCTGCTTGTTGTTGGAAGAAAGCAATAATCACATCAATTTCTGAAGCATAAGGCTCATCGTTACCAAAACTGATATTGATTAAAATATGCTTAGACCCTTCTATACTATTCTCATCCAATAAAGGCGAATCTAAAGCCAATTGAGAAGCATTCATTGCACGGTCATCACCAATGGCAACACCTGTACCCATTATAGCTCTTCCGCTGTTCTCCAATGCTGTTTTAACATCTCGGAAGTCAACATTCAACAAACCTTCTACAGTAATTATTTCTGCAATACCTTTGGCTGCAGTAAATAATACATCATCTGCTTTACCAAGTGCTTCTGTAATTCTTAGATTAGAATACATTTGCAGTATCCTTTGGTTGCTTATAACCAATAAAGCATCCACATGTGGTTTTAAATCTTCAATACCTTGATCGGCTTTGCGGGCTTTCTCAGGACCCTCATTTAAGAATGGACGGGTAACAATTCCCACGGTTAGTATGCCCATTTGCTTTGCTTTTTGAGCAATAACAGGAGCCGCACCTGTACCTGTTCCGCCACCCATACCTGCGGTGATAAACAACATTTTGGTGTTGTGTTTCAAAGCATCTTCAATTTGATTAATGCTTTCAAGTGCACATTTTTTACCAAAAGAAGGATCACCTCCAGCACCAAGGCCTTCGGTTAAGGTACTCCCTAACTGGATTTTATTTTGTACCGGGCTTTTTTCCAAATGCTGTGCATCGGTATTGCAAAGGTAGAAATCTACCCCCTTTATACCTTTGTTGTACATATAACTTACAGCATTGCTTCCGCCACCACCAACACCAATCACTTTAATGATTGATGACTGTTCTCTTGGTAGTTCTACTTTGAAATAATTCATGTTAAAGATTTAATAAATACAGTTGTGAGATATGTTGATTTTTAGCGTCGTTAATTTTTATTCGGATAATTTTATTGCTCTTTATAATCATCCATTCCATTTTCGTCTTTCAACCAGCTTTTCAAACCGCCTAAAAGATTTCTAAATACACCACCTGGTTCCCCAACTGGCTTTTCACCTTTTTTCACTTTACGGCTGTTCTCATTTAAGTTTGGCTCCATGTCTTCAAAACCTTTTAACACCAAACCAATGCAGGTTGCGTACATAGGACTTCTTACTTCTTCCACCAAACCGATACCAAGATGTGGATCAGGCAAACCTACTTTGGCTTCACAACCAAGTGTAAACTCAACCAAGTTGCTCAAGTCTTTTAACTGAGCACCACCACCGGTTAAAACTACGCCGAGGTTTAATTTCTCTTTGTATCCCGACATTTTAATTTCGTCGTTTACCATGTTCAAAATCTCTTTCACTCTTGCGTTGATGACGTGGGCAAGATTTTTCTCCATGATTTGTTTTGATTTTCGGTCGCCAATACCCGGCACAGTAATTATAACATTGCTGCGCGTTCCTTCAGGAATTGCATGGCCATATTTTACTTTTATAAGTTCAGCCTGCTTTGGCATGATACCAAAGGCATCAACGATATCGCTAGTAATAATTTCGCCGCCGAAAGGAATTACTGCTGTATGCCTGATTTTACCACCATGGAATATCGCCAAGTCAGTTGTTCCTCCACCAATATCTACAATTGCAATACCAGTTTCAAGTTCCTCTTCACTCAAAACTGCGTAGGCAGAAGCGATAGGCTCCACAACAACATCGGTTGCTATTAAACCTGCATTTTCAACGCACTTTTCTATTGTTTTAGCTGCACTTAAACGGCCAGTAACCACATGGTATTTGCATTCCAATTTTGTTCCTGGCATGCCTTCTGGTTCTTTGGTGGTGAACTTAGAATCGATGATATACTCTTGTGGAAATGCGTGTATAATTTTTGAACCAGGCTCTACCGCAATATGGTATTGCTCTTTGTTCATTTCAATTAGTTCTTCCTTGCTAATTTCTGTTTCTGAATTCTTGCGAATACGCACACCGCTTTGCTGAAAACTTTTAATGTGTTCACCTGCAATTCCAACATGCACTGCGGCAATATCAACATTAGATAATTTAGAAGCTTGTTCAATGGCTCCACGAATGGCATCAACTGTTTTGGCAATATTGGTTACCTCGCCGCGCATAACACCTCCTAGTGAAGGTTTTGAGCCTACCCCTAAAATATTGATTTTCCCATTTTCATTTTTTAGACCTACAATGGCGCATACTTTAGTGGTTCCAATATCTAATCCAACAATTAATTTATTTGACATACGTTTCTGAATTTTTTATGGTTGTGTTGTTTGTGAATTTATCAAGTTATCATTTTTCTCAGCGACGATTTGCCCTTCGTACTTGAGATTTATTTTTTTGTACTGCTCCCATCCCATCGCATTCAATCCTTTTATGTAAAAGGTTTTCAGGGTTTCGAATTTTTTTTCAATAAGGTCTGCAGAACCAAATACAATAGTATGATTTCCTACCTTAGGAATCAATATTATGTCCATATAATTATCTACATACAATTGTTCAATTTGTGCTTGCCAAAATTCATCGTTGTAACACCAGTCGGCAATCTTCAACAAATCGCGTGTTATCTGACTGCGCAAGAACGCTGAATCAGCAAGGGTTTCAGCTATGTTACCATTGGCAATAATTACTCTCGGTGCAAAGCCTTCATGCAAGGGCATTTTATATCCATTTTTTGCTACATAGTAACTTTGTCCCTTATTGCTAATTATTCGAAGCAATGGTTGCCTTTGTATTATTTTTACAATTAGTCTTCCGGATAAATCAAGCGAAATATCCGCTTGGTCTATAAACGGATAGGCTTCTAGTGCCGCTTCCATGATGTCCAATTTCAAACTTTTTTGCTGACTACCCATTATGTTTTGAGAAGAATCTGCTCCCTTCATAATGGACAAAACAGTTAGACTATCAATAAATGCCAACTCTTCTTTTGGCTCAATTTTTACTTCTATTTCTTTGACAGTTAATTGGTCTTCTTTGCCTTGAATATTTAAAAAAACAAACACTAAAAAACAGGCTATTGCTATCCACAATATCATGTTCCAACGTTTATTGTTTTTTACAAATTCAATTAGCTTTCTCATACAATTCTTTGATCGGTTTTAGCAATTGATCTATATCTCCCGCCCCAACAATTAGCAACAATTCCGGCTTCTCAATTTGCAAATTTTTTAACACACTTTCCTTAGCCATTAAAAAAGGATTCTTTTCCATCTTTAAGGCTAAAAACTCTGAATTAATCCCTTCAATTGGCAACTCTCTTGCAGGGTAAATATCCAATAACCAACAAGCATCTAACAAGTCTAGTGCATGGGCAAAATCATCTGCAAAATCGCGTGTTCTTGAAAACAAATGTGGTTGAAAAATTCCTGTTAATTTTTTATCAGGATACAATTCTTTTACCGATTTAATGCAAGCCCTTAATTCTGTTGGATGGTGCGCATAATCGTCTATAACTGTATACTGCTCGTTGCTAAATACGGTTTCAAATCTGCGTTTTACTCCTTTAAAATTACCCGCAGCTTCTACCAATGGTTTGAGTGGCAATTTCAAAGACAAACAAGCGGTTATGGCGGCACATGCATTTTCTATGTTGTGAAATCCTGGCAATGCATTTAAAACACGTGCTGAATTGTTTTTAAAACTATAATCAAAACAAAAATGATGGTCTTCAATTTTGATATCAGAATACTTGGCTGCTGAATCAGCATCCATACCATATCGAATGCAATTACCTTTATACTCAAGATCAAGTTGATCGTTTAAAATAGCTATGCCATTGTACTGCAATTTATGAACAAATTCAACAAATGACTTTTTAACTTCTTCAGCCTCGCCGTATATGTCCAAATGGTCTGCATCAGTTGATGTTACAATTGCGATATCTGGAGATAATTGTAAAAAGGAACGGTCAAATTCATCGGCTTCTACGACCATTATGTTTTGCGTAAACAATGACACACCGTCTTCCTTGTGAAAATAATTGCTTTCAAAATTGCTGCTAATTCCACCTAAAAATGCAGTGAAATTTACCCCACTTTCATTCAACATATGTGCAATCATGCTGCTGGTTGTTGTTTTGCCATGGGTGCCCGCAACAGCAATGGTGTAGCAGTTTCTAGATATCATCCCCAATACCTCAGCACGCTTGTAAATGGGTATCTTTTTAGAGGCAAAAAACTTAAATTCTTTATGGTCCTTTGGAATTGCTGGGGTATAAATAACTATTGAATCTTCGCCAGAAATCACATTTGCTGGTATGGCTTCAATGTCTTCAGAATAGTGAATAACAAAACCTTCACTTTCCAATTGTTTAGAAAATTCATTTCGCGTTTTATCATAGCCGTGAACATCCATTCCAAGGGCTTTGAAATAGCGCGCAATAGCACTCATGCCAATGCCACCAATACCTAGAAAATAAGCTGTTTTTATTTCACTAATATTCATAATAATAGTTTTTCTATTTCATTAACTATGTCTGAAAGCGCATTGGGCTTTGCAAAGGCTTTTAAATTACTCTTGAGTTTATCTTGCTTAGCCACATCATCTAAAAGTGTTTGAATTGTTTCAAACAAATTGTCTTTGGCTTCGGTATCTGATAACAATATGGCTGCCTGTTTGCTCGACAAGGCACTTGCATTCTTGGTTTGATGGTCTTCTGCCACATTGGGTGAAGGCACCAAAATACTTGCCTTATTTAACAAACTCAATTCACTCACCGAAATTGCACCAGCTCTCGAAACCACTATATCAGCTGCCGCATAAGATGTTGCCATGTCTTGTATAAAAACCGAGGCTTTTACGGATTCCAAACCTTTAGTATCGGCAGTATAGTTTTTACCTGTCTGCCACAAAATTTGTATTTTATTCTCTGATAATTTTGCAATAATTTCCTGAACAGCCAAATTAATTGTTCTCGCACCTAAGCTGCCTCCAATAACCAAAACCAAAGCTTCATCTTCATTAAACCCTAAGTCTTTCTTTGCTGTTCGTTTATCCATGCTTATAGCTGAATAAATTTCCGAACGCACTGGATTACCAGTTTCAACTATTTTATTTTCTGGAAAATATTTTTCCATATTTGGATACGCCACACAAATTTTTGAAGCTTTACTGGAAAGCCATTTGTTGGTTAAACCTGCATATGAATTTTGCTCTTGAATTAAAATTGGAACTTTATACGTTGATGCTGCATAAATTAATGCGGCACTGGCATAACCACCAACTCCAATAGCAATGTCTGGTTTAAAATCTTTAATAATTTTGCGTGCCATTAAAATGCTCTTTAACAATTTGAAAGGCAGGATAAAATTGGATAAGGACAGTTTGCGCTGCAGTCCAGCGATTGGCAAACCAATAATTTTATAACCAGCCAAAGGCACCTTTTCCATTTCCATACGCCCTAATGCGCCTACAAATAAAATTTCAGCATCTGCATGCCTGCTTTTTATCTCGTTGGCAATAGCTATGGCTGGAAAAATATGCCCTCCAGTTCCACCTCCAGAAATTAGCACTCTAATTGACATCTTGAACTCCTTTCTCTTCTTCAGGTTTTTGCTCCTCTACAGAACGGCTCACACTTAATAAGACCCCAAAAGCAGCACTGGTAAAGATAATACTTGTACCACCCATACTAATTAAGGGGAGAGTCAAACCTGTAACGGGGAACAAACTACTGGCAACTGCCATGTGTATAAAGGCTTGTAAGACCATACTAAAGGCCAAACCAACTGCCAATAAAGCCCCAAAAGCACGGGGACTTTTTAACACAATTCGAATCGACCTAAAAAGAATTAATAAATACAATAAGATGACACTTATTCCACCAAATAACAAACCATATTCTTCGATAATTACGGCAAAAATAAAATCTGAATAAGGATGCGGCAGATAAGCACTTTGTTCGCCTTTACCAGGACCCTTGCCAAACAAACCTCCACCTACTATTGCTATTTTTGCTTGGGTGGTTTGAAAACTCTCAGCAGAATCAGAACCTCTAAAATTTTCAATTCTTGCCTTCCAAGTAGCTGCTCTACCCGGCAAAATACTATCGGGGGCCTTGAGCAATATGCCGGCACCAATTAATGCCATTAGCGAAAACACCCCACCCAATAAAGCCAAATGTCGGAGCCGAGCATTTCCAATAAACAGCAAAATGGAGCAGGTCAAAAACAAAACCACAGACGTACTCAAATTCTCTGGCATAATCAACAAACAAATTACCGTGATATAGGTAATTATTAATCCAAATCCCTTTAACGAATTGAGTTCCTCTTGGTTCTTAGAAAGGTAACGCGCAATAAACATAATGAGCGCAAACTTGGCAAAGTCGCTACTCTGAAAGGTAACACCAAAAACCGTGATGGTTCTTTTAGCATCGTTTATGTCATTACCAAATACTAAGGTTAAGATCAACAATCCAATGGCTACCCACACAGCCAATTGTGATATACGAGAAAAATATTTATAGTCTAAAAGATGGAAAAAATACATGAGAAAAAAACCTCCAAACAGGAACATCACATGTCGAATAACAAAGTATTCTGTATTTCCATCTTGTTTCTTAAATGCCAAGGACCCGGTAGCACTATACACGGCAAGCAAGCCTATCAGTGATAGCATAAACACTGCAAACCAGATGTACTGGTCACCCCTAAACTTTAACCTACCTATCTGCATTGCATAGTTATCTAGTACCGATTTAAAATATAGTCAATTTGGTTTACCAAATAATTGAAAGAGGATTCTTACAAATTCTTAACAGCAGCTTTAAACTGCCAACCTCTGTCTTCGTAGTTTGCGAACAAATCGAAACTCGCACAAGCTGGAGACAAAAGTACCACATCGCCTTTAGATGCAAAGCGCTTAGCCACTTGAACAGCTTCTTCAGCAGAACTAGTGTTCAACATTAGATCAACTTCTTTACCAAAAGCTTCGTGAATTTTATGGTTGTCGGTACCTAAGCACACGATAACTTTTACCTTGTCTTTTACCAAAGGCAATAAGGCCGTGTAGTCATTTCCTTTATCGACACCACCTACGATCCAAACCACTGGCTTGTCCATACTTTCTAAGGCGTACCAAGTTGAATTAACATTGGTTGCTTTGCTGTCGTTAATGAATTCTACGCCACCTACTGAGGCAACATATTCTAATCTGTGTTCTACATTTTGAAAGTCGATTAGGCTCTCTCTAATCACATCTTTTCTGATGTTTAGAACGTTGGCTGCAATAGCAGCAGCCATGCTGTTGTAACTGTTGTGAATGCCTTTAAGGGCGAAATCATTGATAAACATAGTGAGTATATTGTTTGGGGTTGTTGATTGATTTTCTAATAAATGAAATTCTTTGTCTGTCACATAAGCACCGCTACTCATTACTTTTCCAAAGGAAAAAGGCAACATTTGCGCTTCAATTTTATGTGAAGAAAGATTGGAAACGGTTACTTCATCGTCAGCACAATAAATAAAGTAATCGTCTTTGGTTTGGTTCATTGCGATTCTAAATTTAGAATCGATATAGTTTTGGAATTCGTAGTTGTAACGGTCCAAATGGTCGGGGGTTATATTGCACAAAATGGCAATATCCGGTCTGAATGTATAGGTATTGTCGAGCTGAAAACTGCTCAGCTCTAAAACATAGTAATCGTAATTTTCTTCAGCTACTTGGCGGGCATAGCTTTTACCCACATTGCCACCCAAACCCACATTGAATCCTGCTTTCTGCAAAATGTGGTAACACATCATGGTGGTGGTGGTTTTGCCATTGGTGCCTGTTATAGCCAAATGCTTTGCATTGGTGTATCGGCTGGCAAATTCTATTTCAGAGATAATTGGAATATTAAGGGCTTTAGCCTTCTTAATTATCTCAGCTTTATCAGGAATACCAGGACTTTTAATAATTTCGTCTGCATTGAGAATTAGTTCTTCGGTATGCTTGCCTTGCTCGTATGCAACATGCGCTACATCCAGTTCTAAGCAATACTTTTCTTTCAGCATACCACTGTCAGAAACAAACACATCAAAGCCTTGCTTAAGCGCTAAGATTCCACATCCAGCGCCGCTTTCACCTCCTCCTAATATAACAATTCTCTTTGCCACTAATTATCTTAACTTTAAGGTTATAATGCTCAATACCGCTAGTAATATGCCGATGATCCAAAAGCGTGTAACAATCTTCGCTTCATGAAATCCTTTTTTCTGAAAATGGTGGTGAATAGGTGCCATTAAAAACACACGTCTACCTTCTCCATATTTTTTCTTTGTGTATTTGAAATAACTAACTTGAATAACGACACTTAAATTCTCTACCAAGAATATCCCACAAAGAATTGGAATCAATAATTCTTTACGCACAATAATGGCTAAAGCCGCTATAACACCTCCCAACATCAAACTTCCTGTATCACCCATAAACACTTGCGCTGGGTAACTGTTGTACCATAAAAACCCTATACAAGCACCCACAAAAGCACCGGCAAATACAAACAGCTCTCCTAAGAAAGGGATGTACATAATATTTAAGTAATCAGCCAATAAAATATTTCCTGAAATAAAGGCAAACAATCCTAGAGTGGTTCCAATAATCGCGGATGTTCCTGCGGCCAAACCATCAATACCATCGGTAATGTTTGCGCCATTCGAAACTGCGGTAATGATAAAAATCACCACCAGCACATACACTATCCATGCATACTTAGAACCCAAGCCTAAGAAATCTGATATCTTATGGTAATCAAATTCAGAAAACTTGAAAAATGGTATGGTGGTTTTTAATGTCTTTTCATTTTGATAATAAATCTTCTCGCCTTGTATAATGCGGGTTGATAAATGCGTGGTGTCAATATTTAATGCCGCAATTTCCCTTGCTTTATAATGCTCAGTTACCACAACAGCTGGATTAAAATATAGAGTTAATCCCACAACCAAACCAACTATAACTTGTCCCAATATTTTAAAACGACCTGACAAACCTGCCTTGTCTTTTTTAAACACTTTAATGTAGTCGTCTATAAACCCAATTAATCCAGTTAATATGGTTACCGCAATCATCAGTAAGACATATACATTATTTAAGCGGGCCAACAACAATGTAGGAATTAATATAGCGCCAAGCATGATTAAACCACCCATGGTTGGAGTTCCCTTTTTGGCTTCTTCACCTTGTAAACCTAAGTCACGAATGGTTTCCGAAACCTGCAATTTGTGCAAAGCATTAATAAGTCGTTTACCAAATACAGCCGAAATGGTAAGCGATAAAATCATCGCCAATCCCATCCTAAAGGTCAAGTACTTCCAAACACCCAATCCCCAGATATCTGTGTGTTTGTCGAGGTATGTAAAAAAATGGTATAACATCTGTTTAATTCTCTTTAAAAATGTCGATTAATATTTGTCTGTCATCAAATGGATGTTTGATGCCGTTAATGTCTTGGTATGTTTCGTGGCCTTTTCCTGCCAATAAAATAATGTCTTTGGGTTTACTCAACATCACTGCCGTTTTGATAG
>JBIKPR010000068.1:0-13546 GCA_044357345.1 Bacteroidia bacterium | reverse complement strand
AGAAGAAACCACATCTTGTTTGAATCTGTAAATACAGGTTACTTTGGCATTGTTGAAAACACCAAGCCCAGCTTTAGATGACGCTTGAATTAAGCTATCCCCAGGGGTGTTAATGCGTTGAAACTCTAGATTCTTTTTTGCGAAAACTTGGATGTATGGAAATTTTATTTTGTCGCTGCTTGTCTCCAAAGCATTGTGTATGGCTTTATTCAAAGCCGTTGTTGAATCGAAGTCAAATTTCACAACCGCTATATACTGTTGTTCATCAAACGTATAATAAACATTGTGTATACCAGGGGTGTTTTTTAGTTTATAGGCAGCTGCGCCCATATGGCTATCTATTTCATAAAGCTTTGGGATTTTTCTTCCCATGAAAGTATCCAATTTCATCATGGTACTTATTTTATCCCTACTCTGGCTACAATTGATGGTTAATGCGTATTTGCCTGCTTTTTCAGTAGTATAGGTAATTTCTTCAACCGCTTCAAAGCAGGAACTCAATAAGCTAAGAAAAATGAAAAGGATTATGTATTTTGTCTTAGACATTTGTGCTATAAGACAAACAATATTACAACGCTATACTGAAACCAAAAGATGCTTTGAATTGAACACCTTTTTGGTAAGGGCTAAACAATCCAATGTTCAAATCTTTGTGGTTGTCGCCAGAAACAGGTAGGAAAATTCCTCCACCGATGCCTAAGTCCATATAGATATTTTCAAACACAGATCTGCGCATGCCCAACATATAACCAAATGAAACGGTTGTGGCACTTTGTTTTTGAACCACTTTAGTACTTGTCCAAGGCGGGCTATTACTGTAAATGTATTGGTCTAAGTCAGCCGAAACCGTTTTGAAATTTGCAAATGGGGCCAAATAAACATTGCGGATATAATTGTTAGGTTTTCTGTAAAAACGGTATTGGGCCTCTATACGAAATCCATTCATATTTGAGTAGTCATCTTTTAAATCCAAAGCACCAGCTTCAGCACTTAAGTAATAGCCAGCATTGATGTAAAAAGATTCCTTCTTAGTTGTAGCCATTTCATAACCCATCTCAAAACCACCAATAGTAAGTGCCAATGGATTAAGGTGTATCATTTTTTTGTACAAGCCATTTTTTGTTACAGGCTCGTCAAATTTTGTGTTAGAGAATAAACCAATCGCATTTATTGCTAAGGCTAAAGTTAAAAAAAAGGTCTTTTTCATATGAGGTTTGTTTATAAGAATGGTATTTTGCAAACCACCGCTTTGATGGCTTTATCGCGCACTTCAATAAATATTTCTGTTCCAGCTTGGCTATGGTCAACATCAACATAACCTAAACCAATTGCTTTGTTCAAGCTTGGAGATTGCGTTCCTGAAGTTACCTCTCCAATAATCACACCGGCTGCGTCTTTTATGTTGTAATGTTGACGAGGAATACCACGCTCAATCATTTCAAAACCAACCAGTTTTTTAGAAACACCATTTTCTTTCAAAGATTTATGGTAGGCGCTGTTTACAAAGTCTTTGGTGAATTTGGTAATCCAACCCAAACCAGCTTCTATTGGAGAGGTGCTGTCATTGATGTCGTGGCCATACAAACAAAAGCCTTTCTCTAATCTTAAGGTATCTCTGCAACCCAATCCACATGGAGTGATGTCAAATTCTTTTCCTGCTTCAAATACTGCATCCCATAATTTACGGGCATCTGTGTTGTTTACATACAACTCAAATCCACCAGCTCCAGTGTATCCAGTGTTTGAAATGATAACATGCTCACAGCCAGCAACAGTGCCAGTTTTGAATGTGTAGTACTCCATGGGAGCTAAGTCGACTTCTGTTAATTTTTGAATAACTTTAATGGCATTAGGACCTTGAACTGCAAACAAGCTTAAGTTATCACTTAAGTTTTCCATTTGCACGCCAAAAGTATTATGAGAAGCAATCCAATCCCAATCTTTTTGAATGTTCGATGCATTTACCACCAAATAGTATTCCGTAGCATTGTGGCGGTATACCAACAAATCGTCTACGATACCACCGGTGTTGTTCGGCAAACAAGAGTACTGAACTTTGCCATCGCTTAATTTTGAAGCATCATTGCTGGTTACCAATTGGATTAAATCCAATGCTTTTTCGCCTTTTAATAGGAACTCACCCATATGCGAAACATCAAATACACCCACATTGTTACGTACAGCCAAATGTTCTTGAATTAAATTGCTGTATTGTACCGGCATGTTAAAGCCAGCAAATGGCACCATTTTACCACCAAGGGAAATGTGAAGGTCGTTAAGTTCTACGAGTTGTAATGATTGCGAATTTTCCATATTAAAGGTTCAAAGATAATCATTTTTTGTAAAATAAAATGTGACTGGTTTAAGTCCATTTGTTGCTGCCATTAAATTGGCAATATCATTGGCTTTTGTGGATTAAATATTATTCCACTTCTATACCGTATTGGTATAATAAACCGGGTAATCCTTGGATAGAGAATTTGGCTTTTTTGATTTTGTTTATCTCAGGGTTAATGGCATAATGAACTGCTGTTCTGAAATCGCAACTCTCTAATTTTGAATTGTCAAATGTTGCGCCCATCAAACTGCATTCGTCAAATGCAGCGAAAGTTAAATCGCATAGAGTAAAATCAACTTCGTGCAAACTGCAATTTCTAAAAACTGTTTTCTTTAATCCCAATTTATAAAAGGATGATAAATCCAATTGACAGTTTTCAAAACCTACTTCAAATAAAAACTCATTGCAATGTTCGAAGTGAATGCCCAATAGCTTACAATCTTTAAATTTTATATTGCGCAATGCTACGCCATGCAAATTTACCATACTTAAATTGCATGCTTTAAATTCACATTCCGAAAAATTCGAATCCGTTAAGTCTTGTTCCGATAAATTACATTGGGTAAACACACATTTATCATACTCACCTGCCTTGAAACCATCAAGTGAAAAGTCAATATTCTTAAATGTTTGTCCCTCTGAATCGATCATGAAACTATGCTTTTAATTCTTTTGCCAAGAAGCGTGCGGTGTGGCTCTTTTTAACTTTGATAATTTCCTCGGGACTACCTACGGCTAAGATTTCGCCACCACCGCTACCGCCTTCAGGACCCAAATCAATAATATAATCTGCCACTTTAATTACATCCATATTGTGCTCTATTACCAATACGCTATTGCCTCTGTCTGTTAACTTTTGCAAAACCTGCAACAATACATTGATGTCTTCGAAATGCAAGCCCGTGGTTGGCTCATCTAAAATATAGAAAGTTTTGCCTGTGTCTTTTTTCGATAATTCTTCCGCCAGTTTTACCCTTTGTGCTTCTCCTCCACTCAATGTGGTAGATGATTGCCCTAAAGTAATATATCCCAAGCCTACATCTTTTAACGCCTGTAATCTTCTGCTAATCGTTGGCATGTTGTCAAAAAAGTCAACTGCCTGTTCAATCGGCATATCCAAAACATCGTTGATGCTTTTTCCTTTATATCTAACTTCTAAAGTTTCTCTGTTATAACGTCTTCCATTGCATACGTCGCAAAGCACTTCAACATCAGGCAAGAAATTCATTTGGATTATTTTGTAACCACCCCCTTTACAGGCTTCACAGCGACCGCCACTCACGTTAAATGAAAATCTTCCAGGTTTGTAGCCCCTTATTTTCGCTTCTGGTAACATGGCAAATAAATTTCTTATATCGCTAAATGTGCCGGTGTAAGTTGCAGGATTGCTTCTAGGTGTTCGGCCAATAGGCGCTTGGTCAATACGAATTACTTTATCTATATGCTCTAAGCCTGAAATGCTTTTGTGTGGCAGCACTTGGTATTTGCTGTTGTATACATGTTTGGCTAAAATTGGATAAAGTGTTTCGTTGATTAATGACGATTTTCCACTTCCTGAAACCCCTGTAACACAAACGAAAATTCCTAAAGGAATATCGATGTCAACATTCTTTAGATTGTGGCCCGTACAACCTTTTAAACTGATTTTTTCTTTTCCAGCTTTGCGGCGTTTCAATGGTACTTCAATTCTTTTCTTACCATTAATGTATTGCGCGGTTATAGAATCCAATTGAATGAATTCATCATATGTGCCAAAAGCACAGATTTTTCCTCCATGAATCCCTGCCCTTGGACCAATATCTACAATGTAATCGCATTGTTCGATCATGTCTTTGTCGTGCTCCACAACGATAACAGAATTGCCAAGGTCGCGCAATTCTTTTAGGGAATTGATTAGCTTTTCGTTGTCTCTCTGATGCAAACCAATGCTTGGCTCATCTAAAATGTATAAGACATTCACCAATTGCGAACCAATTTGTGTGGCCAAACGGATGCGTTGAGCTTCCCCGCCGCTTAGGGTGTTGGAAGGGCTGTTCAATGTTAAATAATCGAGACCCACATTGCAAAGAAATCCCACACGGGTTTTAATTTCCTTGATGATTTCAGCGGCTATTATTCTTTGTCTATCGCTTAAATTGTCTAATGCTGTGTCAAGCCATTTGCTCAATTCTTTAATTGACATCATCGACAAATCGGCAATGTTTAAATTTTCGAATCGGTAGTAAAGCGCCTCTTTTTTCAAGCGTTTGCCTTCACAAACTGGGCAAGCTTTGCTGTGCATGAATTCTTCAGCCCATTTGCTCAAAGAATCACTCTTGCCTTCATAATATTGCTCTTCTATAATTGGAATAATTCCTCTAAAAACCGTTTCGGTGTTAATGGTTTTTAACTCGTAATTGGTATAAGTAATAGGAAACGATTCTTCACTGCCATGCATAATGACGTCGATGATTTCATCAGACAATTTTTCCAATGGGTCGGCCAAACTAAATTTGAATTTCTTAGCCAATCCTCTTAATTGGGCAAAAGTGAAATTTTCACGCAATTCACCAATAGGCAATAAGCCACCTTTATTGATGCTTTTGCTTCTATCTGGAATGATATTCTCAACAGCTACTTCGCTAACAATTCCTAGTCCGTTGCAATTAGGGCAAGCACCATAAGGACTGTTAAATGAAAAGGTGTTTGGCTGCGGTTCATCATAACTCAATCCTGTTTCAGGATCCATTAAAAACTGGCTGAAGAAAAACACTTTGTCATCGGTATTGTCCATTACTGATAAAGTTCCTTTTCCAACTTTAAAAGCAGTTTTGATGCTGTCGTGTATGCGGGTTTTGTTGGCGTCACTTGGTTCAATGCGGTCAATCACCACATCGATGTCGTGGATTTTGTAGCGGTCAAGTTGCATATCCACTTCAATTTCCATTAATTTTCCATCAACTCTTACTTTGCGGTAACCTTGTTTTCTAATTTGTTCAAAAAGCTCACGGTAATGTCCTTTTCTGCCTTTAATCACAGGGGCTAAAACCGTTATTTTTTTAAGGCTAAATTGCTCAATGATTAATTCTAAGATTTGAGCCTCACTAAAACGAACCATTTTCTTTTCAGATAAATAGCTGTATGCATCTGCCGCTCTGGCAAATAATAGTCTAAGAAAGTCGTATACCTCCGTAATTGTACCTACTGTAGAACGCGGATTTCTGCTAACAGTTTTTTGTTCAATGCTAATAACAGGAGAAAGACCATTGATTTTGTCTACCTGAGGTCGTTTCATGTCGCCGATAAACTGTCGAGCATAGGCAGAAAAAGTTTCCAAATAACGTCTTTGACCTTCTGCAAAAATGGTATCAAAAGCGAGACTAGATTTTCCGCTTCCACTTAGTCCGGTGAAAACCACCAACTTGTTGCGGGGAAAACTTAAGTCTACATGCTTTAAATTATGCTCTGCGGCGCCTATTATCTCTATGTTTTCCGATTGGTCCATGGTTGATTTTGACCTGCAAATGTCGGTGAATTTTGACTGAATAAAAAATAACTTATATTTGCTGAATATTCGTGTTTAAACCTGCTGTCATATTTGTGTTTATTTCTTCACTTTTGGTGCAGTCAGGATTCGTTTCTTTATACACCATTTCTGAAATCAGAAAGCACAAGAAGGCTGTTAAAACTTCAATGAAGGCTGAGTTGAAAAATGGATTACACAATTCTGATTTAACTAAGTTTTCAGAAAAGGATCTTGAAAATGCAGAATGGGAACATTCAAAAGAATTCTTTTTGGGCCATGAAAAGTATGACGTTGTAAAAATTGAAACAACTAAGGATGGTAAAGTATACCATTGTGTAAATGACAAAAAAGAAATTGAACTCTACAAATCTTTGGATAAAAATAAAAAGCAAAGGACTGTTCTGGATGATATGCTTAAGAAGTTTTGTGCGATTTCTAAATTATTCAAAGCAGAAGAGAAACTAAGTTCATCTATAAAACAAAGGTTTTTTAGTCTGAATACAATTGATTACAAAAATCAATATGCAGCTTCTTTGTTTAGGCCACCAATTCTATTGAGTTAATTCTTTACACATTAAACGCTTTAATATGAGTGTTTAATATTTCTATGCATTTTAATGACTTAAAATGCTTTATCAATTCAATTTACAATGAAAAAAAATTTATTATTCGCAATATTTATATTGGGTGTTCAGGCTTTCGCCCAAACCATAACGGTTAAAGACAAGTCTAATTTACAAGCACTAGAAGGTGTTTCAATTAATTATCAAATTACCAATGCAAAAGGTCAAGTGGATTTTGCCAATGTACCTGTAGGGGAAAATGGGATATATGTTTTCTCTAAGATTGGTTACTTCAGTGATTCATTAAACAGCGACCAATTGAAATCAATGAACTATACAGTTTTGATGTCAGAACGTGCATACGACATCAATGGGTATGTTGTTTCTGCTTCCAAATTTGCAGAAAAAACAAGCGATATCGCACAACAAGTTGCCGTGATTGACCAAAAACAAATACAGTTTATGGGTCAAGCCAATACTGCCGATGTCTTGCAACAAAGTGGCAGAGCGTTTGTCCAAAAAAGCCAAATGGGCGGTGGAAGTATTGCTATGCGCGGTTTCGAAGCCAACAAAGTTTTAATGGTTATTGATGGTGTGCGTATGAACAATGCCATATACAGAGGAGGCCACCTTCAAAACGTATTAAGCGTTGACAACAATATGTTAGATAAAACCGAATTGTTGTTTGGTCCAGGTTCTGTGGTTTATGGTAGCGATGCTTTAGGTGGCGTGGTGCATTTTTACACCAAAAATCCTTTGCTTGCTTCGGGCAATAAAACCTTAATTAAAGCCATGGCTTTTACCCGTTTCGGCACTGCTATGAATGAGAAAACCGGCCACTTCGATTTTAATATCGGATTAAAAAAATGGGCGTTTTTAAGTTCTGTAACGGTGAGCGACTTTGGCGACATGAGCATTGGTAAACGCGGAACCAAAGGCTATGAAAGCTGGGGAAGAAGAACCTTTTACACTGAGCGCTTTGGAAACAAAGACAGCATGGTAATGAACCCTGATTCATTTGTTCAAAATCCTACAGGCTATAAGCAATGGGACTTAATGCAAAAAGTATTGTTCCAACAAAATAAATTTGTAAGCCATTTGCTCAATGTGCAACATTCAAATACCAGCAATGTGCCGAGGTATGACCGTTTGACTGAAATAAGCAATGGTAAGCCAGCCCAAGCTGTTTGGTACTATGGTCCTCAAACCAGAACCATGGTCTCTTATAAATTGGCAAGCATTAAAAAGACAATTGCCTATGATCAAGTCAATATCATTATCGCTTATCAAGACCTTAAAGAAAGCAGACACAACAGAGGTTTCGGAAGTGCCAATACGACGCATAGAAATGAGCATGTTAAAGTAAGTACCTTCAATGCAGATTTTCAAAAAGAAATTAGTTCTAAAAGTGAGTTGAGGTATGGAGCTGAAATCACCCACAACGGTGTGCAGTCAACAGCCTCCAAAGAAAATGTAAATTCAGGTGCAATTACCCCGCAAACCACACGTTACCCTGATGGTGGTTCAATTATGAGAACTATGGCATTGTATGCAACCCAAAGTGCTTATTTCTCAAAACGCATTATCTTAAACACTGGAGTTCGTTTCACGAGTACCTATTTAAAATCCATTTTTAACGACAAATCCTTCTTCCCATTTCTTGATAACAGCATTGTTCAAAACAATCAGAATACCAGTGGTAATTTAGGTCTAGTTTATCTGGGTAAAAACGATTTGAAAATTGCAGGAACAGTTTCTACAGGTTTCAGATCAGCCAATGTTGACGATATGACCAAAGTGTTTGAAAGTGCTGGAGGAAGAGTAATTATTCCAAATGCTTTTGTAAAGCCAGAGCAAACAAGCAATTTGGATTTAACCGTTAACAAAACATTTAAGAAAAAACTAAATGTAGAATTGAACGGCTACTACAGCAAATACAGCAATGCTTTAACTCTAGGAAGAGCGCAATTGAATGGGAAAGACACCATTACTTTTGATGGCGTTAATAGTCAAATTTATTCAACCCAAAATGCACAAAATGCTTACATCATTGGCGGGTATTTAGGAATGAATTTTGACATCAACAAAAAGTTGAGTATCAGTGGAAGTGTTAACTATACCTATGGTAGAATTAAAACCGATACCAGCGATTATCCATTAGACCATATTTCTCCAATATTTGGCCGTTTTGGTGCGGTTTACAAGCACAGCAAATGGAAAGCTGAGTTCTTTGCAGTATTTAATGGGGCGAAGAAATCGGATGACTATAACTTAGTAGGAGAGGATAACGCCATTTATTCTGCTGACCCAATAAAAGGTTTTAACCCCGCTTGGTATACACTTAATTTGAGAGGTTTCTATCAAATTAATAAAACCTTGCAAGTGCAATTGGCTGTAGAGAATTTGTTGGATCAACACTATAGAACATTCTCCTCAGGTTACAGCGCTGCTGGTAGAAACATTATGTTCACTTTAAGAGGAAATTTCTAAAATTCAAGTCCTCAGGGATTTATGATTTCTTGATTCTAAAAAGAACTTTGTGAATAACAAATCGCAAAGTTCTTTTAGTTTTGTAGATTCTTAATTTTGTGTGCTTGAGATTGTTTTTAAGCCATAAAATTTTGGATATTATTGAAATGAGCCATCCTCCGTATTTAGACAAATTGAACGAAACGCAGCGCGAAGCTGCAATGTGCATTAAAGGTCCTGTAATGATTATTGCCGGCGCTGGCAGTGGAAAGACACGGGTTCTGACCTACCGAATTGCACATATCATTAAACAAGGAAATGATGCTTTCAATATCTTAGCCCTCACTTTTACCAATAAAGCGGCCAAAGAAATGAAGCACCGTATTGAAACTGTTGTAGGAGGGGAAGCAAAAAATATTTGGATGGGCACTTTTCACTCTGTCTTTGCAAAAATTCTAAGGGTAGAAGCTGAAAAAATTGGTTACCCGAAGGATTTCACCATTTATGATACCGACGATTCTAAAAGTTTGATTAAAACGATTGTCAAGGAAATGAATCTTGATGAAAAGTTGTACAAACCGGGTGTCGTTTATAACCGCATCAGCAATTGTAAAAACAGTTTAATCACAGCAAAAGAATACATCAAAATCCCTGAGTTGTTAGAGGCAGATTCTTCAACTGGTAGACCATTGTTGTCCAAAATATTCGCAGCCTATCAAGCCCGTTGTTTTAAATCTGGTGCAATGGACTTTGATGATATTTTATTAAATACCTATGCACTTTTAAAAGGACATCCCGATGCCTTGAATAAATACCAACACAAGTTCAAGTTTATAATGGTGGATGAGTATCAAGATACAAATTTATGCCAATATATGATTGTGAAAAGTTTAGCTGCCATGTACGAAAATCTTTGTGTAGTTGGGGATGATTCTCAAAGTATCTATTCGTTTAGAGGCGCCAATATTGCCAATATCCTAAACTTTGAAAAGGATTATCCTGATCTGAATGTGTTTAAATTGGAACACAATTATAGAAGCACATCTAATATTGTGAATGCCAGCAGCAGTATTATTGCCAACAATAAAGAAAAATTAGACAAGAAAATTTACACCGACAACCCAGAGGGAGACAAAATCTCCATTTTCAAATCGCCAAGTGATAATGAAGAAGGTAAAGCTGTAGCCAACAGTATTTTCGAGGAAAAAAATCAAAAGCAAAAGGCGAATTCAGATTTTGCAATTCTATATAGAACCAATGCACAGAGTAGATCATTTGAGGAATCTTTGAGAAAACTCAATATTCCATACAGAATCTATGGTGGTATGAGTTTTTACCAAAGGAAAGAGGTAAAAGACATGATTGCATACCTTAGGGTAGTTGTAAATCCTAATGACGAAGAAGCGCTTAAAAGAATTATCAATTACCCTGCCCGTAAAATCGGAAATACCACCATTGATAAACTTTTGGTACTGGCTGCTGAAAATGAAAAAACCATTTGGGGTATTTTGTCTGAAGTTCACAATTATCCAATTCTTGGCGCAGCAGCTGCACATCTGCGCGATTTTCACATGATGATTAGCAGTTTTCAAACCATGTTGAGTACCAAGAATGCATATGAAATAGCTGAATATGTGGCAAAACAATCAACCTTGCTTAAAACTTTATACGAAGACAAAACAGTTGAAGGCGTTTCTAAACATGAAAATCTTGTTGAATTGCTCAATGCCATGAAAGAGTTTACAGAGGATGATACCTCTGAAAAGGAAAAGGATTTATCGGCATTTTTGCAAGATATCGCATTATACACGGATGCTGATAAGGATGACGACGATAAAAATAAGGTGACCTTGATGACCATTCACAGCAGCAAAGGCTTAGAGTTTAGGAATGTGTATGTGGTTGGTTTGGAAGAAAATTTGTTTCCTAGTATGTTGAGTTTGAATAGCCGTCAAGAATTAGAAGAAGAGCGACGCCTGTTTTATGTAGCGGCCACTAGGGCCGAAGAAAAATTGACATTGTCTTATGCCACTTCAAGGTTCAAATACGGCAATTTGATCCCTTGTGAACCTAGTCGATTTATTGAAGAGATAGATTCGAAATATTTAGACTATAGCGCTGTTCCTGGCATAAGAGAGCCTTTGTTTCAACCTAAACAAAATAGCGGTGATAAAGCTTTCGGCACTGGATATGGTATGTTTGTAGGAAAGCAAACGGCAAGACCATTGCCAGATATTAAAGCTTCTGAAAACTTTAAACCAAATGACGCCAGTGAAATAAAAGAAGGTCAGACAGTCGAGCATCTGCGCTTTGGCATGGGTACTGTTCAAAAACTTGAAGACAATGGAGACAACCGAAAGGCAGTCATAAGTTTTAATGACGTTGGTCAAAAAACCCTGGTTTTGAAATTTGCCAAATTGATGATACATGAGTAAAAAACAATACTTTTGCAAGATGAAAAAATACTTAATTATTATTTTAACTATTTGTAGTTTACCTGCATTTGCGGAACAACAGCCGGTGCTAAAAAACAAAAGAGGAATTATGATATTGCCCCAAAGAGGAAATTATTGTATTGGAATAAGTGCCAATCCATTTTTCACCTATTTTGGAAATATGTTTAACAATTCAACTTCAACTAATTCACCAACTTTTACTTTCGCGAATTCAGATCAAACAATTTTCGGAAAATACATGAAGACCAACAATATGGCATACCGTGCGAATTTTAGAATTGGATTTGCAAATACCAGTTATAGTTACAATGTTCTAGATTTAAGCCCAGGTGCGGCTCAAAACGCTATGGTAAGTGATGTTTTTAATCGCAGCAACAGCAATATTGGATTGGCTTTCGGTATTGAAAAACGTAAAGGAAATACTAGGTTACAGGGTATTTATGGAGTTGAAGGATTCATTTCTCTAAGTTCTGCAAAGGAAAAATACCAATATGGAAATAAATTGGAAAATTTGGACACTGGGTTCAGAAGGTTGACAGAATTTAATCTATCTACTTCATTTTCAATAGGTTTTAGAGGTTTTGCTGGTGTGGAATACTTTTTAGCTCCAAATTTTTCAATTGCAGGTGAATTGGGATATGGCCCTAATTTCACTATCAATTCTGCACCAAAGCAAACCATCGAACAATATGATTTTGCAGGGGGTACAGCCACTATTGAGACCAAGGAAGTTAATCCCAAAACCACAAATATTTCTTTAGATACTGACAACTCAAAAGGAATCATTAAGTTGTTGTTCTATTTCTGATTTTGGAATCAATGTTGAAAATTAAAAAGTTTAATTATATATTTGCACAAAATTTAAAGTAAAATGACACGCTTAAAAAATCTATCGTTGGTTCTAGTTTCAGCCTTAGCAATTGTTTTCACAGGTTGTAAATATGAGGAAGGTCCGGGAATTTCTTTTAGAACGAAAAGAGACAGAATTGCAAACGAGTGGAAAGTTACAGGTTACCAAATTGATGGAACTGAAGACGCTGCCGCTAAAAAAACATTCATCTCAGCAGGGGATTCAATTGAGTTGGTGCTAGTTTTCACAAGAAATTACAACTTTTCAATGAATTTAACTTATGTCGATGGCTACGTTTCACCGTCAGGAAATAAATTACTAGCGCTTAACATTGTTGACACCAAGCCATACGTAGACTTACAAGCCTTTTTTAGTTTAAACAATAAGCTTTATGCCAAATTAGTGAATGGCGGAAAATGGTCCTTCGGGGATAAATACAAAAGCATTAATTTTGGTGCAAATGGCAGTGGTGACTTATCTTACCAAGTCGGTAAAGACTCTTCAGTCTTTAAATCAAACATCTTCATGTTGAAGAATGACAATTTGAAAATGGAGTTTGAATTCGGTGGGAAAAAGCACCTAATCAGTTTCGAGCCTAAAAACAAAGAAATAATCAAGAAAGATTAATTTATAAATACATTTGAGAAAACCTGCAAATACAAGTTTGCAGGTTTTTTTTATTATGAAGAAATACATCTACCTTTGAAAAGCAAATATGCCCGAATTATTCCATTACAATACACAAGCCAAGAAACTAATAATATCTGAATATGGTCGCTCTTTCCAAGATATGGTTGAGCATGTTCTCACCATGGATGATAAAGATAAACGACTGAAAATGGCTGATGCACTAATTTCCGTAATGGAGATTTTAAATCCAACCGTTAAGGATCAAGCAGATTACAAACAAAAGCTATGGGACCATTTGTTTATCATCTCAGATTATAAATTGGATGTTGATGGACCATATCCAATGCCCGAAATAACTAAGATTGCTCAGAAGCCTGATAAAATTGAATATCCATCACAACCAATTAAGTTCAGATTCTATGGCCGCAATTTGCAATTTATGGTGAATAAAGCGACGGCCATTGAAAACCCTGATTTACAAGGGGAGTTCTTGAACTTGTTGGCTTCTTTCATGACCAATTCTTCACGCAATTGGAACAATGAAAATTTAAGTAATGCACAGTTGGCAGAGCACTTAGAGGTAATCTCTCAAAACAAACTGAAGGTTAATCCTGAAGAACTTGAAATTACCTTGGAACAAAGAAAGAAGAAATTCTTCAAACACCCTGGGCCAAGCAGCAATAACAAGTTTCATAACAACAAAAATAAAAAGAATTTTTACAAAAAATAATTAAA
>JBIKPR010000062.1:0-15941 GCA_044357345.1 Bacteroidia bacterium | reverse complement strand
AAAGGAATTTGCACATCCAAAGCTGCAACATCTACCCGACCTTTCATAATCTGTCTAACGGTTTTGCTACCAAAACTTACAATGCCCTTAAGGATTTCTTTTTCTTGTTGTCCTGTTGCTTCGTTTGAGGTAATGTCTATCGCATGGGTTAATTCATCGGCCGACACTGTATGCTCGTGTATGCGCACTCTGCGGTCGATAATGGTGGTAAATCGCACCATCGGGTACACGAGAAAACCGAATAGCTTTTGACAAAACAATAAGGGAAAAGACATGAACTTAGATATACTCACATTGCGTTTGGTGGCGTATACCTTAGGAATTACTTCTCCAAAAAGCAATAATATCAGGGTAACAAGGATAACTTTAATGGCAAAATCCAAATAGTCGTTCATATTGGGATCTAAGATTTCTTCTAGCCAAACTGAACTGACAATAACAAAGGTTACGTTTACAAAATTATTGCCAACAAGAATGGTGGCTAGTAATTTTTTTGGGTGGCTTAGAAGTTTAAGAACCGCGTTGCCAACTGGAGTGTCTATGGCCTTCATATCTTCTTTGTCTTTTGCGGACAGAGAAAACAAGGCATTTTCAGAAGCTGAAAATAGACTAGATAAAAACACCATGGTCAATAGAAAAACAAGTGTACCAAAAATGTACAAGTAACTTGAACTTTCAAGATTTGGATTTAGGATGTTTGCGATTTGAATAATTGTCGAAGGATAAGGGTCGTCTGCCATATTTTTACGTGAATTAGAATGGCAATGGATCCGAAACATCTAGATGCTCGTCCATTACATTTCCATTTTTGTCATTTGGGCCAAGTCCATCAGCACTGGGACTATTGGAAACAACCTGAAATTGCAATGCGCGAATTCTAACTGCACTGCGTTTGTTTCCGTCTTTGTCTGTCCAAGTTTCGTTTTTAATTTTCCCCTCAATAAACACTGTACGTCCTTTGCGAAGTACTTTCTCTGCATTTCGGGCTAAGGCATCCCACATTTCTACATGGTGCCAATCGGTTTGTTCAACTTTATTTCCTGATTTGTCGATAAAGACCTCGTTGGTTGCCAAAGTAAAATTAGCGACGGCTCTGTTGTGATCAAGGTATCTAACCTCAGGATCTTTGCCCAATCTCCCCAATAAAAATACTTTGTTAACCATTCAATACAAACTTGCTGATGGTCACAAAGATAATAAAAATTTCTCTATCAAAATAGGGAGCGGATAATTTTGCAATGAATCCGCATCTACCCAAAGGCAATTTTCAAGTTTAAAACTTGGTTTATCCTTCATTTTAAGCTCGAAAAACTTGGCATTTATCTCCTGATGGGTAAGCAAATGTTTTTTTGAACTTAAGAATCGAAGTTCACAAGCTCCTGAATCTAAAACCTCTTCATACAACATTTTAGAGGCATCTTGAAGCAGGGTAAAAACATCCTTGGTATCCAATTCTTGCTCAGATTCAATTAATGGCAATTGAAACAGGTTTTGCCAAATGTCCCTTTCATATCTCTTAATCAGATAGAACCCATCTTGGTATTTGATGTAGAAAAAATTGAAGTAGCGTTTTCTTTTGGCGGCTTTCGCAGCTTTGACGGGAAGTTGACTGGCCTTTCCAAGTTCTTTGGCTTGACAAAACGTGGAAACGGGACAGATACCACACTTGGGATTATCTGGTTTACAAACCATTGCCCCAAGTTCCATCATGGCATTATTGAACTGTACAGGATTTACTTCTTGAATCATTTCGTTTAGAATATCCATAAATACCGAACGGTTCTTTTGCTCATTGATAGGCAAGCTAATATTGTACAAACGAGAGATTACACGAAAAACATTTCCATCGAGTGCTGGATAGGGTAAATTGTAGGCGAAAGACAGGATTGCTGAGGCCGTATAGTGTCCAATTCCAGGTAATTTTAAAATTTCTTCCATGGTATTTGGAAAAATTCCATGATACTTATCAGCCACTAAAACGGCTGTTTTGAGCAAGTTACGCGCTCTTGAATAGTAACCAAGTCCTTGCCAAAGTTTCAAAACTTCCTGTTCGTCAGCATTTGCAAGCGATTGAATATCAGGATATTGCTCAATAAAGGCATAATAATACTTAAGTCCCTGATTTACTTGCGTTTGCTGCAAAATGATTTCCGACAACCAAATTTTATATGGGTCATTGGTTGAGCGCCAAGGCAGGTCTCTCAAATTATTTTTATACCAATTGACAATTTCTAAAACATTTTGCATAGTTTTGTGTTTAAATAAGTTAAAAGTCAAAAATTGATAAAATAATTACATAATAATATGACCAAAGCAGAAATTATCAGCGAAATTTCAGAAAAGACAGGAATTGACAAAGTTATTGTAACTGAGTCTTTAGAATCTTTCTTCAAAGTGATGAAAAACAACATGGCGCAAGGTGAAAACATTTACTTTAGAGGGTTTGGTAGTTTTATCTTGAAAAAGAGAGCAAAGAAGATCGCCAGAAACATCTCCAAAAACACCGCACTGGTAATAGACGAACACTTTATTCCAAAATTCAAGCCTGCAAAGGTATTCTTAGAAAAGATCAAAACAAGCGTTCCAGCAGATTTTGTTCCTAAAAAAGAAGAAAAAGAATACTAATTTCGCGGCATGAAACTCAAATTCGTAAAAGCAATCTTGATGGTTGCTTTTATTGTTTTAACCGCTGGCCTAAGCTACTTAGGCTTTAACCACAAAGAAGCAAGCATTGATTTTGCCGCTTTAGACAAAGAAAAGTCTGCCTCCTCTAATATGCAAAATGAGCAGGCCTTTGAGAATATTCTCAAAAACATAGGCAACAGCACCAGCGTAGTTAAACCAGATATATTGCAATCAAACGACACTGCCAGATTGGCTTTGTCTATTCGTTTGTTAGACACCATGAAAATATACACCTACGCAGGTGTATTGGCTGAACGTCTAGGAAACATTCAAAAAACATCAGAGCGCTTCCACGCTGCGGCCCGTTACTATTTATTGGCAACAGAAGAGCACAAAAACGAATTGATGTTGTTTAAAAAAGCTAGAAAGAACCTAGAAACAGCTATTGGCTTGTCTCCCAAAAACTTGGATGCCAAAGTTGACTTGGCTGTAAGCATCTACAACATCAATAATTTCCAGAAGCCCGACGACAAAATGGATTTGATGAAGCCTGCCAAACTCCTTTTAGAGGTGGTAAGAACCGATTCAACCCATATCGATGCACAATATTATTTAGCCAAATTGGCTGTTGAATCAAATCAATTAGAAAAAGCTATTGAAAGATTCAAAAAATTAGTATATTTGCAACCCCAAAATCAAGAGTATTGTCTCGAATTGAGCAAAATTTACGGAACCTTGGGAAACCAAAAAGAATCAAAAGCCTGGGCCCTTAAAGCTCAAGCATTAAATTAAGTTAAACATTAAAGATATTTATTATGCCAAGCGGAAAAAAAAGAAAAAGACACAAAATTGCTACACACAAACGCAAAAAAAGATTGAGAAAAAATCGTCACAAGAAAAAATAATTTCTTTTTAATCTTTCTTTAGATTGTGAATGAGCTTGTCATTGACCGCAACTCCAATGGCATCGATCTAGCCTTACTTTACAACAAACAACTCACAGAACTCCACAAGGAGGATTCGGTCTCGTCTTTTCAGATCGGAGATGTTTATTTGGCTAAGGTTAAGAAAATCATGCCTAACCTTAACGCGGCTTTCCTTGACGTTGGTCATGAGAAAGATGCGTTCTTACATTATACAGACTTAGGCATAAACTTTAAGTCTGTACTCAAACTTACTAAAATTGTTACCCAAGGTGGACTCAAAAACACCAATCTCGATGAATTCGAGAAAGAGGAAGAAATTGTCAAAACCGGAAAAATCACCGAATTAATTAAAAAAGGTGATGAAATCTTGGTCCAAATATTCAAAGAGCCTATTGGAAACAAAGGGCCTAGAATTACTTGTGACCTTTCCTTCGCAGGACGTTTTTGCGTATTGGTGCCTTTTGGTAAAAACACTTCCATTTCAAAAAAGATTTCAGACGCCACCCACAAGAAACGTTTGAAGCAAATGATTGACAAACTAAAGCCTAAAAACTTTGGTGTCATCATTCGTACCATTGCTGAAGAAGCCGGTATCGAAGAAATTGAAATGGATTTAAACAATCTTATTGCTAATTGGGATACCTTAATTAAGACTTCTAGAAATGCCAAACCGCCATTTAAGGTATTGGGTGAAATTTCTAGAACAGAATCTCTATTAAGAGATCTTCTAAACGATAATTTCATAAACATCCATGTTAATGATGCTGATTACGCTGCCAAATTAAAAGAGTATATTGGAAACATTGCCCCAGGCAAAGAATCTATTATTCGCATTTACAACAGTAAGGTTCCAATTTTTCAACACTTTGGGATTGATAAGCAAATCAAAGCTTCATTTGGTAAAAATGTCATGTTTAGCAATGGGGCCTACCTCATTATTGAGCACACTGAAGCCATGCATGTGATTGATGTTAACAGTGGTCGAAAAATCAGCTCTACAGAAAACCAACAGGAAAATGCCTTGCGCATCAACACTGAGGCATGTAAAGAGATTGCCCGTCAACTGCGTTTGCGTGATTTGGGTGGAATTATTGTTATCGATTTTATTGATTTAAAGAATCCCAACCACCGCAAAGAACTTTTTGATGCCTTAAGTTTGGCAATGAAAACCGACCGCTCTAAGCACAATATTTTGCCAATGAGTAAATTCGGTTTGGTGCAAATTACCCGCGAACGTGTTCGTCCTGAAATCAATATCAATACCTCTGAACTTTGCCCTAGTTGCAACGGAACTGGTACTGTGGTTTCAAGCATGCTATTGGGCGATAATATACTTGAAAAACTAAGTTACTTGTGGGATACCCAAAACATCAGTAATCTTAGACTTAAAGTAAATCCAATTATCAAAGCTTACCTAACCAAAGGTGGATTAAAAAGTGTCCGTTTTCAATGGTTCTGGAAATTCAAAAAATGGGTTAAAATTGTTGAAGACAGCAATTACCATTTAACCAATTTCGCCATCTATAATGAAGCAGGCGACGAATTAAGCTAGTTCCCACTTTTAAAAAATATTAAAATAGAGTATTGAGTAATCGATACTCTTTTTTTTGTAAAAAAAAGGCGAGCCTTCGTCACTAAAACTTGCGCCTCCGCTAAAGCTGCGGCGACAAGCTGGCAGAGGTCCGCGGATGAAGGCCGAAGGCATTCTGGATTGAAAATTCCGTATAGGACCCAGGGGTAAAAAACACCCCTGAGACTGCATTCATTTTTATGAACTATTAACCAATAACTGAATAACCATTAACTAATACTCATCCCTTATTCCCCCTCTTTCATCTATTTCGTTCCTAGGCTTCACCTTTTGGCACCATTATCGTTCACAACTACTTAATTAATTTCAATTGGCTTTTGATTCTAATTCAAAACAAAAACTCAAATTAATTGCTTTAATACAAACAACACTATGCATACTTTAAAAATCATTTTTCCTTTAAGCATTTTGTTTTTAAGCCTTGCTTTTATCTCTTGTGCTCAAAAACCGAAGACAGTATCATCCGCCTCTTTAGATAATACATGGATGCAAAAGTCAGATTCCTTTTGGAAACAAAAACTAAGTGATGATCAATATTATGTTTTGAGAGAGAAAGGAACAGAAAAGCCATATACAGGAAAATGGCTCTTGCATGAAGATTCAGGAACCTACACTTGTGCTGCCTGTGGCAATGAGTTATTTAATTCCAGTAGTAAATTTGATTCGCATTGCGGTTGGCCGAGTTTTGACGAAGAAATAAACGGAGGAAAAATAAAAACCACAGTCGACAATTCTCTTGGAATGCAAAGAATTGAAATCACGTGCGCGCGTTGTGGCGGCCACCTAGGTCATTTGTTCGACGATGGACCGACAAGCACGGGAAAAAGATATTGTGTAAACTCATTATCCTTGTCATTTGAAAAGGAAAGGAAAGCGTCTAAAACAAGCGACACCTTAACTTTGGGTGGTGGCTGCTTTTGGTGTATTGAAGCTGTATTTGAGCAATTAAAAGGCGTGGTTAAAGTAGAGTCTGGTTTCTCGGGAGGTAAAAATACCAACCCAAGCTATGCTCAAGTTTGCACTGGAAATACCGGCCACGTTGAAGTGGTGCAAATAATTTACAACCCAAGCATCATTAGTATGGATGAATTGTTAAAAGCCTATTTTACAGTGCACGATCCGACAACCTTAAACAGACAGGGCGCAGACGAAGGCACCCAATACCGTTCGGTTATATTTTTTAGAAATGAGGAGCAAAAACAAATAGCGACTTCTATTATCTCAGACTTGCAAATGGCTAAAGTATATTCAAGCCCAATTGTTACGGCTGTAGAAGCATTTACAACGTTCTACAAAGCAGACATAAGCCACCAAGACTATTATGCAAACAACAAAGACAATGCGTATTGTCAAATGGTGATACAGCCAAAAATGGAAAAGTTTGAAAAGGTATTTAAAGACCGTTTAAAATAACTAGTCTGTTTTGCTGCGTTGCAGTTTTGGTTTTTGGTAAATGAGCTCACCAGCTTCGTTGTATTTCTCATGAAGCACCAATTTATCGTCTTCATTAAAGTACTTCCACTCTCCTACCATAATTCCCATTGAATAGGTTCCTTCTGCGTGGGCCTCTCGGTTGTATAAACCTGTTTTAAACTCGCCATCAAGTTTACCATCCACATAGGTGCCGTATTCATCTAAAACACGCACATACACTTTACTTGACTTAGAGCGGTCGAACTTTTCAGTCTTTCCATTCATTTTATCGCCCTGCTCGACCACACCAGAATAAAACTTTTTAAAGGGGCCATTTAACAGGTCGTTTTTATAGTTGTAAACCGTTAAAGTATCACCTCCCTCATTAAAGGTAATCCATGTGCCATCCTTTTTCCCAAGCTTGTAGTATTCTTCTTTAAGCATGGTTCCAAAAACATTGTCCCAGTACCTTGAAACACTGTCTAAGTAGCCATTTTTATAATACGATTCTTCAGCCATTAAACCAGTAAGGTGGTAACGGATAAATTGACCTTCTCTTATGCCTTCATTATAATTTGCCACCTGTCTAATATTGCCAGCTTCATAAAACGTTTGCATAAGACCATGAGGCTTTTCATTTTTCAAATTGGTTTTTTGCTCAAGATTTCCATTTTTAAAATAGGACAAAGATTCCCCTACACGAACACCATTGTTGTAGTTGTGAACGTATTTAAGATTGCCTGTTTCATAATAACAATTAATGGTGCTGTCCAATTGGTCGAGTAAGTACTTGCCTTCTAATTTAACTTTGGAGTTTTCGTGGTAATAAACAAAATAACCGTTGCGCTTGCCTTCATAAAAATTCATGGTGGTTCTGATAACACGACCACCTGGGAAGTATTCGGTTTTTAAACCATGAAGTAACCCATCTTTCCAGTTCATTTCCTGCTGTTTGGTTTTGTTTTCAAACAAATCAATGCTAATACCTGTATAAGGTTTGCCATTAAAGTAATACACTTCATTATTGTTTTGAAGTTCTTGGGTATTTACTTTTCTTTGATACGTTTGGGGAAGAGGTTTGCTTCCAGCATTCTGAGCGGAACTTAATCCAGCAATTAGAAAAAGGGAAACAACAAAAAGACATTTCTTAAGCATTCCACAAATTTAAAGGATTGCTAATAGAAAATAAACTTAAGACACAAACAGTGTCTTAAAAATTATTCAGAGAAAATTTAGGGTTTGATGAGCTTTTTAATTTGCTCTTCCAATTCAATTTCACTGCCCTCGGTGTAACCATTGTGGACATAAACGATATTTCCACTTTGATCAATTAAAATGGTTTGAGGTGGGTTGTTAACATTCATTGCTCTTGCCAGATCTTTGTTCTCATCCAATAAGATAAGGTAAGGCCATCCCAAAGAAATCGCAACTGGTTGAACTTTACTAGAGGTTCTTGCATCATCCATAGAAACCGCAACCAATTCTAATCCGTATTTCTTTTGCCAATCATCGTAAATATCTAAAACATTGTTCAATTCTTTTATGCATGGTGTGCACCATGTTGCCCAAAATGAAATAACCATAATTTTACCTGTTTTACCATAGTCTTGAATGTTCACAGATGAACCATCCATTTTCTTTACCACTACAGAAGGCAATTGTTGTTTTTGCTTGGTGGTATCGTTTGCTTGAACCAAAGTCACCGCAAAAAACATCATTAAAGTTAGTACTATTAAACGCATGCTTACAAATAAACAATCATTGTGCCAAAATTACAAGAGGTATTTAAAGGCTTAACAACCGCAAGGATTAAACCTTTTAATTTTTCCTCTTCGGTTTTTGGTCTCTACCATTTGACCTTTCTCATTGAATAAAATATAAGAAGTAAGAACACCATTTTTGTAGTGTTCTTTTTTGCGCACTATTTTTCCATATCTACAAACCCAAGTACCATTTTTAGTGGTGTCATGGCTGTATTTACCTCGACAAACCAAAGAGTCGTTTGCCCAAGCCTCTAGTCCTAGAAACAAAAAACCAGTGAAGATTATTTGTTTAAGACCTACCACTATTCAGATTTTGGTTCTTCTGTGTTTGACTCTGGAGCAATATTATCTGGGGCAAGATTCTCTTGTACAGTTGTATCTTCAGAACTTGTTTCTGCAACAGCTTCTTCAGTAATTGGTGCTTCAATTGCTTTTTCATTGGCAGTTGAATCACTGTCCATATAATTCTCGTAATTTGTTTTATGGTCAAACGGACGTTTGCCAATTAAATTTTCAAGATCGTATTGGAACAAGATTTCTTTTCTAAGCAACTCAAGAGCTAAGTTTTCCAATTCTTTGCGCTTATCGCTTAACATAGCTTTGGTTCTGTCGTATGCTTTTTGAATAATTTGACGAACTTCTTCATCAATCAATTCAGCTGTTTTTTCACTGTATGGCTTGCTGTAGGCGTACTCTCCGGTTGAATCGTTGAAACTTACATGACCAATCTTAGCATTCATACCGTAAATAGTTACCATAGCGTAAGCCATGCGGGTGACACGTTCAAGGTCATTTTGAGCACCTGTGCTTATTTTACCAAAGATTAAATCTTCTGCAGCTCTACCACCTAAGGTCATACACATTTCATCCAACAATTGCTCTGTACGGTAAATGTATTGTTCTTTGGGCAAGTATTGGGCATATCCTAAAGCAGCTACACCTCTTGGGATAATTGATACTTTAACTAGCGGATCTGCAAACTCAAGGAACCAACCAGCAACGGCGTGACCGGCTTCGTGGTATGCTACAATATTCTTCTCTTCAGGAGAAATCAATTTATTTTTCTTTTCAAGACCACCGATTACACGGTCAATTGCGTCTTGAAAATCTTGCATATCAATTTTATCTTTATTGTTTCTTGCGGCAATTAAAGCCGCCTCGTTGCATACGTTTGCAATTTCAGCACCAGCAAAACCAGGTGTTTGAGCTGATAATTTTTTAGGGTCAATTTCTGTAGACAACTCTTTGCCTTGCAAGTGAACTTTGAAAATCTGCTCTCTACCTACTAAGTCTGGTTTATCGATTGAGATCTGTCTATCGAAACGACCTGGTCTCAACAATGCTGAGTCTAGAATATCTGGTCTGTTGGTAGCAGCTAAAATAATTACACCGCTGTCAGTACCAAAACCATCCATTTCAGTTAACAATTGGTTAAGTGTGTTTTCACGTTCATCATTAGAACCGCTCATTAAGTTTTTACCTCTAGCACGTCCTATGGCATCAATCTCATCGATAAAAATAATACATGGTGCTTTTTCTTTGGCTTGTCTGAACAAATCACGCACCCTTGAGGCACCCACACCCACGAACATCTCAACAAAATCAGAACCAGATAGAGAGAAAAAAGGCACATTGGCTTCACCAGCAACTGCTTTAGCCAATAAGGTTTTACCTGTTCCTGGAGAACCAATCAACAGAGCTCCTTTTGGAATTTTACCCCCCAACTTGGTGTATTTCTTAGGATTTTTAAGGAAATCAACGATTTCCATAATTTCAACTTTGGCTTCATCCAAACCAGCAACATCTTTGAAAGTGATATTCACTTTGGTGTTTTTATCAAACAAAGTTGCTTTACTTCTGCCGATGTTGAACAACTGTCCAGGGCCACCTGCACCACCGCCACCACCGCCCATTCGGCGCATCATGAAACTCCAAATGAAAACAAATATACCAATCATGATAATCCAATACAAAATTGTACCAGATGAATCATTTTCATATTGCCAATCGCGCACAATAGCTTTCGCTTCTGGATGGGCAATAACTAAATTTTCATAATCTTTATTGAAAGCCTCTTTGTTAACTTCAAAATAGTATTGAGGTGTTTTTTGACCAAACATGCTGTTTCCTTGGTTGCGAACATCTTTGTACTTTTCATTTTCTAAAGACTCTTTTTTCAGGAATACTTTTACGACACGGTCGTTAATAATTTCTAAACGGTCAACATCATTGCTGATGATCATTTCGCTTAATTCATTCCAATTGGTTTTTTTACCAGGATTGCTTGGGAAGAAACTGATGATTATAAATCCAAGAAGTAAAATCCCCCAAATCCAATACATATTAAATTTAGGTGCATTTGGTTTCTTTTCGCCGAAAGGATTTTCGTTCTTTTTGTTGTTATTTTGATTGTCCATTAATGATTGAAAAAGTGGTCGTTGTTTTAGTTCCCTGCAAATTTAATTAAATGTTTAAACTATTTTTAATGTTTTATAGGCAACTCATGTATTTTTGCAAAAAATATTCCATAAATATGTACGGCAATTTAGAACAACAACTAAAGGATGAATTGAAACAAATCCACGAAGCTGGTTTGTACAAAAAAGAACGCATCATTGTGTCGCCACAGGGCGCAGACATTAAGCTTAACGATGGCAAAGAGGTAATAAATTTTTGCGCTAACAACTACCTTGGCTTATCAAGCCACCCACGTGTTGTTGAGTCTGCCAAAAAGTCACTAGACACCCATGGATTCGGTATGAGCAGCGTGCGTTTTATTTGTGGCACTCAAGACATACACAAGACGCTAGAATCAAGCATAGCCGAGTTCTACGGCACTGAAGACACCATTTTATACGCTGCAGCTTTTGATGCAAATGGCGGTGTTTTTGAACCTTTGTTTAATGATGAAGATGCCATAATATCTGACTCATTAAACCATGCTTCAATTATCGATGGTGTGCGTTTGTGTAAAGCAGCGCGTTACAGATACAACAACAACGATATGGCCGACTTAGAAGCCCAGCTAATCGCTGCGAATGCTAAGGGTCACAGAAATAAAATCATTGTTACAGATGGTGTATTTAGTATGGATGGTTATGTGGCGCAACTCGACAAGATTGTTGCTTTAGCCGACAAATACAATGCTTTGGTGATGGTAGATGAGTGCCACGCGGCAGGTTTTATAGGAAAAACTGGCAGAGGTACTCCAGAATATTGTGGCGTACATGGTAAAATCGACATCATTACGGGTACTCTTGGCAAAGCTTTAGGTGGCGCTATGGGTGGTTATACTACCGGCAAAAAAGAAGTTATCGAAATGCTTCGTCAACGTTCTAGACCCTATTTATTCTCCAACTCATTGGCTCCAGCTATTGTCGCTGCTAGTATTGAAGTGTTTAATATTTTAAGCGAATCAACTGAATTGCGCGACAAATTAGAAAGCAATGTGAAATACTTTAAAGATGGAGTGCGCGCCGCTGGTTTTGATTTTAAAGATGGCGAAAGTGCTATTGTGCCAATTATGTTGTACGATGCAAAATTGAGTCAAACCATGGCTGATAAATTATTAGATGAAGGCATTTATGTCATTGGATTCTTCTACCCTGTTGTTCCAAAAGATCAGGCTAGAATTAGGGTTCAACTTTCTGCCGCCCACGAAAAACACCACCTCGATAAAGCCATTGCTGCTTTCACAAAGGTAGGCAAAGAGCTTGGTGTGATTTCTTAAACTTTTACAAACAAAAAAAAGGGTTCTACATTTCGGTAGAACCCTTTTTTTGTGTATTTTTTTTAATCGTTTTGTTCCTTGTGCGAAACCAAACTATTTGCTGGATACCATGTTTCCATTGAATCGCGCATGTTCTTAGACCATTGAATCAACATTTCTTTTTGCGCCTCTGTCATTTTCGCATTGGTATGAATGATGGTGTATGAGGTCAATGGCATTTCATCTTCAACAATCATCTCATCAATTTCTTCTAATTTTTCGTATTGACGGTCTAACGGATAACTTAAAAATTCATCAAAGTTTAAATGTTTCTTACCATCCACCACATGGTCGCTCAAATACCAAGCTATTGGTTGAATGTTTGAATACCAAGGGTATTGTGTGGTGTTGCTGTGGCAATCGTTACAGGCTGTTTTTAACACAGCAGCCACCTCTGCGTTCACCGGGAATTTCTTATCGATTGATTGGGCATTTAACCCACTGATGTTTTTTTCTGGATGTATTAGTTGAATGGCAAGCAAAACAATGCCCAAAGCAATTAAGGCCGTTTTAATAAAGTTTTTGATTTTCATAGGTCAAAGTTAAATATTTTTAATTGTGATACAACTGATAAGGATTACCCTTAGTTTATTTCATCCTCTTTCAACAAATCACCTCTTAGAAAACGGTAGCGTTTTCTTGCCTCATTAGCAAACAGACTTCCCGTGTAATTCAAGACCAATAATTCATATATTTTCTTAGCCTTGGCGGTATCGTTCATTTTAAACTCATACAATTTCGCTAAATTAATGAGTGCATTATCTGCCAATATATCGGTACTGAAGTCACGAATCAATTTTAAATACAAAACTTCTGCATCTCCATATCTATCTTGCTTCTCAGCTATTAATGCTTTGGCAAAAATAATTTCATCTATCAATGTATGGCCTGGAAAAAGTATAGGGATTTGATCCAGTACCAAATTGGCGTCATCCAACTTATTTTGAAAAATCAACAAATCGGCCTTGGCATATAAACCCAATGCCTCCTCGGTGCTATCCATACCCAAATTATCTTGAATAATTAACCACAAGCGCATGGCATTGTTGCTTATTAATTGGGTTGTGGCTTCTTTTAAAACATCCAATTGGGTTTGACTCCATGCAAAATCAGCCCTGTAATAGCACAATCTGGCATATCTGTATTTGGCTTCTTGTCCCAAGGCATCGTTAACAAACGACTTTTCAACTTGTTTGTACAAAAGATCCGCCTCCCAAGTTTCCCCAACAATCAATTGCGCATCACCCAATGCCAATTTACATTCTGCCAAAAGCTTTGGATTAACACCCGGAATTCCCATTACTTGATTCAATTGAACAATGGCTTTTGGCGCTGACTGCATATAATAAATATACAACTCTGACAGTTCCTTGATTTGTTCAGCGGTTTGCCAATTTATACCATTGCTGGAAATAAAACTCAAGTATTCTTTCTCCATTGCAATGAGGCGCTCGGGACTTCCACCATTTCGCAGTTTCACTTGCAAAATCCCACAGCTCAAAACCCCTTGTTGTGCTTGGTAAAAATACCTTTTATCAGCACCCAAAGACTTCACATATTCAAAACATTTTACGGCATATTCGTATTCCTCATTTAAGATCAAAAGTGGCGCAAGCTCCAACAACTTTCTCCCCTCCTCTTTTAATCTTTTGTCCACTGCCTTCGATTGAATGATTGCACCGTTCCAATCTTTTTGTTGGGTGAATGACCATACCAATAGGTCGTTGTAAGCATAATTGTCAGGGTTTTTCTGCAATTGCAGCAACAGCGTGTTGCTTAATATCTTGTAATGATTGAGGTTTTTATATGCAATTACAATTTTATTTTTGACATCTTCAAGCATGAATTCACTATATCCAGCAATCTTAACCAACTCAAGCGTCGCTAGGTCAACATTGGAATTGTAAAAATACAAATCACTTAAGCTGTAAGCGAACAACAACTCATCTTTTAAACTTTTCCTTGCGTCTAAATACACCTCTATGGCTTGGGTGTAAAAACGGCGTTTTAAAAAGGCATTGGCAAGCAACTCAGCTTGGTCGGGACTGCCAATTTTAATTTTAAACAGCGACTTGAAAACTTCTTCCTTTTTATCATTTAAATTTTGGAGTTGAAATAGATAAGCTTTATCAACTCTATAGGTATAGATTTCACTGAATTTTCTAATCCTTTTATCAACAAGTTTTTCAGCACTCTTAAAATCATTCAACAAGATGTAACATTGCAACAAATTCTCGTAATAATAAACGGACTCAAGTTGCTTAGATGCTAGATTTTCGTATAGGTCTGCTGCCTCTTGGTATTTTTTGTCATTAAAGTATTGCGCAGCAAGTTTCTCATTTGTGTTCTGTGAAAATGCAAAAAAACAATTGAAAAAAAAGAGAAAAAGCAAGTACCTCATCCATACAAATCTACTTATTAACGATAAAACTACAATGAAAATTTCTGATTTTCCTAAAAAAAACTATTTTTGTTGCTTAAACTCGAAAATCAATTGCCCATGAAAACATATAAAGTTATTGGTATAATGTCTGGTTCATCAATGGATGGAATCGATCTGGCATTGTGCACAATACATTCCGACAACGGCCACTACACATACTCCATCGATGAATCTGAAACCTTTGAGTATTCAGAAGTATGGCGACTTCGATTATCTCAACTTAGAAAAGCAGATGCACTAGCTTATGCCAAAACAGATGTGTTTTACGGACATTATCTTGGGCATTTGGTGAAAGAATTCATAAAGAAATACAACATCAAAGCAGATTTGGTGGCCTCTCATGGACACACTGCCTTTCATTACCCTGAAGAATTAATTACCAGACAAGTTGGAGATGGCGCATCTCTAGCTGCAATTTGCGGACTGCCTGTGGTTAGTGATTTCAGAAGCATGGATGTGGCTAAAAAAGGCCAAGGCGCGCCTCTGGTTGCAATTGGTGACGAAAAGTTTTTTAATGAATATGATTTTTGCCTAAACTTGGGCGGGTTTGCAAACATCTCTGGTAAAATTGGGCCATACCGTGTTTCATATGACATTTGTCCTGCGAACATTTTATTAAACAGAGTTGCGCGTGACTTAGACAAAGAATTTGATGAAAATGGTTTGATTGCTGCTGAAGGGGCTATTCACTATCCCCTTTTGGAAGAATTAAATAAAATAGAATACTATGCGATGCCGTTCCCAAAATCATTGAACAGAGATTGGATCAACAATGAGTTGTGGCAAATCGTTAAAGATGGCGACAAATTGAGTCCAGAAGACAAAATGAAAACGTTTGTTGACCATATTGGCATACAAATTTCAAAAAGCATAGACTACCTAAGTTCAAAAGAAGTGGCAGGTAAAAAAGTTTTGGTTACTGGCGGCGGGGCATTTAACCCAATTCTTATGGACCACTTGCGCACCCACAGCGAAGCAGAATTCATTATCCCTGATGCCAAGTTGGTTAAATTCAAAGAAGCCCTAATATTCGCCCTTATGGGAGTTATGCGTGTTGAGAACCAAGTCAACATCATCAAGACTTTCACAGGTGCTAAATCAGATAGTGTAAGTGGATCTTTGAATGGAGATTTTAGTCAAATAGTTTAAGAGACGTATAAATGATACTAAGCCTGTATTTTGGGAATCTCATATTTTTTCAGTATTTTCGTGTATACCAATAAAGCAAGCGTTAATCATGAAAAGTATCCTATATAAATTTCTTTTTGTCTGCACAATCAGTATCCTGTTCTGCGATTGTAAAAAAGAAAAAAGTGTGTCTGAAATTGTTTTAGAATATCCAATCTTATTTGCTCAGAACATGGAAATAGACACATTGAATGTCGACAGTTTAATTGTTAGAGAATCGTAC
>JBIKPR010000061.1:0-15943 GCA_044357345.1 Bacteroidia bacterium | reverse complement strand
CGTTTAACCTATGGAACGGTAAAATCATATGACCCTAAAGATGCTGTGCATTATGATTTTATCACCACTATTGACGGTGTTATTGAAAAATATGTAGCAGGTGATTATGAATTTGATTTACCAGCTAAATTGTTAGAATTATACAAAGCCAAAGACTTCGGTCGCTATGCGATGAGCAATGGCAAATTGCCTGTTGCTTTCTTGACTGACAATGACATCACTGGTGGCAATAGTGGCAGTCCTGTTATGGATGGCAGCGGTAACATTATCGGTTTGGCATTTGACGGAAATTGGGAAGCAATGAGTGGTAACATTCATTTTGATGACAAATACAAAAGAACCATCAATGTCGATATTCGTTATGTACTCTGGTTAATAGAAAAACTAGGCGGTGCAAAACACATCGTAGATGAAATGACCTTGGTAGAATAAGCACATTAAAAAACAATATATTTAAAGTCCCGGCGATATTTTTCGTCGGGACTTTTTTTATTATTGTGTTATCTTTTTATAAGTATGGCAATGAATTCAAAAACTAATCAATAACTTCGCAGTGCTTATGAATGAGGTAGTAGAAATTGGTTTATGGATAATTCTTTCTGGAGTAAAATATCTTTTTGCGGTTCTGCCTCTTTTGGCCAAATCACAACGACTTTGGTATTGGGATATGCTCATTGTCTCAACGGGCGGAATTATGGGTGTTTTTTCATTTACCTATTTGGGGGCCTATATTTCTAATTATCTCTCAAAATACCACTTCTTTAAAATGAAGTATCCCAAACTTAAGAAATTCATCAAAATAAAAAACAGCTACGGTTTAATAGGAATAGCGCTGTTTAGTCCTATCGCTTTTAGCATTCCCGTTGGTTGCATGATCAGTGCTGCTTTTGAACACAACAAACATAAAGTCCTTAGCTATCAAATTGCCTCTGTTATTTTTTGGAGCGTACTTTTATTTGGTTTAAAAGGATTGTTTAATATTGATTTAAGTAACGAAATTCATGTCAACAAATAGAATTATACTTGTTCCTACACCAGTTGGGAATTTAAAAGACATAACTTTAAGGGCATTGGAATACCTTAAAGAATGTGACATTATATTAGCAGAAGACACGAGAAACACTGGAATATTATTGAAACATTATGAAATTGACAAGCCATTACAAAGTTACCATGCACATAATGAGCACGACAAAATAATTGATGTAATCAATCAAATTAATGCTGGCAAAAAGATGTGTTTGGTTACGGATGCCGGAACTCCAGGAATTAGTGATCCAGGTTTTTTAATTGTAAGAGAATGCATAAAAGCAGGAATTTATGTAGAATGCTTGCCAGGTGCGACCGCATTTGTCCCAGCACTTGTAAAGAGTGGCCTACCCTGTGATAAATTTGTATTTGAAGGATTTTTACCTGTTAAAAAGGGCAGAAAAACACGTTTAGATATATTGCAAAATGAAACCCGCACCATTGTGTTTTATGAATCGCCATACAAACTACTAACAACACTAAAAGACTTGGCTTTGGTTATGGGAAATGAAAGAAAAATTTCAGTTAGTCGAGAAATTAGCAAAATATACGAGGAAACCATCAATGGAACACTAGAAGAAGTCAATCAACACTTTATAAAAAAAGCACCCAAAGGTGAATTTGTAATTGTTTTGGAGGGCAAACCAGATGCTTAAAAAAAACCCTTTGTTCCTATCTATTATCTCGGCGACTTTTTTATCGATAGCCTGGCCTCCCCTGCCAACTGGGCTATTGCTCTTTATTGGTTTTGTTCCATTGTTATTTGTCCACCATTTACTTAAAGACACCAATAAGAAGAATTTAAAATTCTGGTTGTACACGTGTTTAAGTATTTTAATGTGGAATATTGCCACTACTTGGTGGGTATGGAATGCTAGTCCCACAGGATGTTTGATGATGTTGTTTGTTAATACACTTTTCATGAGTGTTCCTTTTGTATTGTTTACCCATGCCAATAAAATATTTCCAAAGGCTTCTTACTTTTTGTTTATTCCGCTTTATTTAGGAATGGAATATTTACATTTTAATTGGAATGCATCATGGCCTTGGCTAACACTTGGCAAAGGCTTGGCGGCAGTTCCAAACTATATTCAATGGTATGAATATACTGGTGAAATGGGAGGCAGTTTACTCATCTTACTTGTCAATGTTTGGATAATACATTTAATAACAAAAGAGAATGTTAAGAGAGTATGGATGCCATTGTCATTGGTGTTGATTTTTGCGGGCTTGTCAAACTTATATTCTTTTAACAACTTAAGTATTAGAAAAGGCTGGGCAAACAGCATCGAATGTATTGTTGTACAGCCAAATATCGACCCTTACGAGCAAAAGTTTGCCGATGGCAGCAACTATCTAGAACCCGAGATTCAATTGGAATGCGGTTTAGACTCGACCTTACCATTGATAACAAAGGAAACCCAATTGATTGTATTTCCAGAAACTGCTTTGGTTGGTTTCAACAATGAAGCATCTCTAAACTATTTAGGGCTTATCAATCCTTTGCGTAAATTGAGCAAAGACTCAAATTTATGCATCATTGCTGGAGCCGAATCGTATGTACTTTATCCAAACGATTCAAATGACAGGCCGTCAAAAACTGCTCGCTTTGACGGATTTTCATCGCAATGGTACGATAGCTACAACACGGCACTTAATATTAAAAACGACTCTGTTGCCGAAATTTACCACAAATCAAAACTGGTTGCTGGAGTTGAGAAAATGCCTTTTGATTTTCTAGAAAAACTAAGTATTAATCTTGGTGGTACCTCAGGAAGTTTGGGCAGCAGCGACAAAGCAATCAATTTCAAACTAAATAATGGGATAAAAATTGCCCCCCTCATTTGCTATGAATCCATATATGGAGATTACACCAATGATTTTGTAAACGATGGCGCACAAGTCTTATCGGTTATTACCAATGATGGATGGTGGGGAGAAACGCAAGGCCATAAACAACATTTGTTATATGGGGCAATTAGATGCATTGAAACCCGTCGTGAAATGGTAAGAAGTGCAAATACAGGCATATCTGCAAAAATCAACAAATTTGGAAATATAACCCATCAAACAAAATACAACGAAAGAAAGGCATTCAAATGCAATATTAGCCCAAACAATAAAATTACATTTTACACCAAATATGGCAATATAATTGGAAAAACATCCTACTATTTAGCTTTATTAATTGCGCTGATGATTTTGATTGGACCGTTTATCCGCAAGCCTCAATCTTTATAGATTGATTTCCGAAAAATCACTTCTGATTGGTTTCTCAGAATGGCAATTTCCTATAAACCGCTAGAACTTGCTAACTGCAATTTATCTAAAACGGCAAGAAGAAATCACTATAAATCTATTTCAATTTGATTGCGCAAAAGATCATCAAATGACTCGCGTTTGCGAATTAACTCTGCTTTGCCGTTAACAATAAACACTTCTGCTGGTCTGTATCTTGAATTGTAGTTACTTGCCATACTGAAACCATAAGCACCTGCATTGTGAAAAGCTAGAATATCACCTTCCCTAACTTCATTCAATTTGCGGTCCCACCCAAAAGTATCTGTTTCACAAATATAACCAACAACCGCATAAATCCTTTCAGTGCCTGTAGGATGGCTAATATTGGTGATTTTATGGTACGCATCATAAAGCATAGGACGAATCAAATGGTTTAATCCGCTATCAACACCTGCAAACATGGTGCTGGTAGTTTGCTTAACAATATTGGTTTTAACAAAGAAATAACCAGATTCGCTCACCAAATATTTACCAGGCTCAAACCAAAGTTCAAGTTCACGGCCATACTGTTTGCAAAACTCTATAAATCTGCTTGCAATCTTTGCCCCTATATCATTGATATCTGTGGTTATATCAGCCTCTTTGTACGCTACTTTAAAACCACTTCCAAAATCCATGTATTTTAAGTCCTTGAAATCTTCAGCGGCCTCGAATAGCAACTCTGCACCACGGATGAACACTTCTGCATCTAAAATATCACTTCCAGTGTGCATGTGCAAGCCTTCTACATTAACATCATATAGTTTAACAACACGGGCAACATGACGGAGTTGGTAATAAGAAATTCCAAATTTTGAGTCAATATGGCCCGTTGAAATTTTGGTGTTTCCACCAGCCATAATGTGAGGATTTACACGGATACAAACAGGAACAGTTTTTCCGTATTTAGCACCGAATTGTTCAAGAATAGAAATATTGTCAATGTTGATTTTTACACCTTCTTTTACGGCCAATTCAATTTCTTCCATGCCAACACCATTGGGTGTGTATAGAATTTGTTCGGGCAAAAATCCAGCGTGGAGGCCTAAGTATACTTCTTGAATGGAAACAGCATCTAAACCTGCTCCTAGGTGTTTCATGTATTTTAGAACATTTACATTGCTCAAAGCCTTACAAGCAAAGTGTAAACTCAATTTAACACCAGGAAAAGCACTGTTTAGCTTTTCGTATTGCATTTTCATTGTTTCAGCACTGTAAACATATAGTGGAGAATCGAACTGATTGATTAAATCAAGTACGTCAACACCATCAATATTATATCTCCCTTCTTCTAGATGCATCATTGTGCGAAAGTAATTTTTTTATCACTGAATTAAAAATGCAATTTGCAAAAGAAAAATGAGTAGAATTCTCGCCATAGATTACGGTAAAAAAAGAGTTGGGATTGCAGTTACAGATCCAATGCAAATGATAGCGCAACCATTGGTAACAATAGATACGCCTAAAATTTTTGATTTTTTGAAAGACTATTTTTCAAAAGAAAATGTTGAAACAATTGTATTGGGTGAACCGAAGCGACTGAATGGATTAGACACCGATGCGACCCCTTTAGTTGAAGCTTTTAAGCTAAAATTAATAGAAATATTCCCGAAAATGCCCATTGTAATGGTGGATGAACGTTTAACCAGCAGAATGGCAAAACAAACATTAATTGACGCCGGATATAAAAAAGTTGCCAGACAAAATAAAAAACTTGTAGATACAGTAGCTGCGGCATTAATTTTGCAGCTCTATTTGGAAATTAAATGATATTACCGATATACGCCTACGGAAGCCCTGTGCTTAGAAAAAAATGTTCCGACATTGAATTGGAATACCCGAATTTAAAAGAGCTTTTGGATAACATGTACGAAACCATGTACGATAGCCATGGAATTGGTTTGGCCGCCCCTCAAATTGGATTGCCAATTAGAATCTTTATCGTGGATGGTTCTCCTATTGAAGAAATAAAACCAGAAGGCTTTAAACAGACTTTTATAAATCCAATCATTTTAGAAGAATGGGGAGAAGAATGGAAATACGAAGAAGGTTGTTTGAGTATCCCTACAATACATGAGAATGTTTCCCGCAAACCTGAATTGCGCATTAGATATTTGGATGAAAACTTCAAAGAACATGAAAAAACCTTTGATGGCATGGCTGCAAGAATTATACAACATGAATTCGACCATATCGAGGGTAAATTGTTCGTAGATAAAATTTCTCCTCTGAAAAGAAATCTAATTAAAGGCAAATTAAACAACATCAGTTTAGGCAGAGTTGAACACAGTTACAAAATGCGTTTCCCTAAAAAATAATGGATAATAAACCTGAGCTTGACCGCAAACAAATTTGGCAAGATATTATTGCTTTTATAGAAACCCGTTTTGGTAAACGTCCTGATTTGGACGCACTTTTATTTATCATTGGCATGCGGGAACTTGGAAATCTTAAAGAATCTAATTTCAAGAAAGACGACAAGGTATCTCTAATGCATATTGCTACCTGTAAAATACTAAGTTATTCAGACCATTATGAATTAATTGGCACAGATGACGATGGTTGGCCTCATTGGAAGTTAAAAAATCCACTTCCCGATATGGCACTTTTGGAACAGGAAACTTATATTCGCGAACACATCATTGAATATTTTATCAACGAACAGATTTTATGAAATACTTACTTAACCAAATTGGCATAACTGCCCTAAGCGTTTTATTAGCAACAGCCACTTGCAACAACAGCAGTGATGCTGCAAAAGAAGAAACCTACACTGAATCTAGTATCAGTGCACCTGCGCCAGAAACTACAGACCAATTAACCCCCACTGCAACTGCTGACACAGTAAAAAAAGAGAGAGACTCCGTTTTAATTAAAACGAATCTTGGGGACATGGTGGTTGTTTTGTACAATGAAACCCCCCTTCACCATGACAATTTCTTGAAATTGGTAAAATCTAATTTTTACAATGGAATATTATTTCACCGTGTAATTAGAAACTTCATGATTCAAACTGGTGACCCATTGAGTAAAGATGCTGACCCAAATAATGATGGATCGGGTGGACCAGGATATTTAATTCCAGCGGAAATCAGTCCATTGTTTAGGCACAATAAAGGGTCATTGGCAGCGGCAAGAACTGAGAATCCTGAACGCGCATCTAGTGGTTCTCAATTTTATATTTGCCATGTAGCAACGCCTTTTTTGGATGGACAATACACTGTTTTTGGTGAAACAGTTAAAGGCTTAGACATCATCGACAAAATTGCTAATGTTCCTACAGGTATGAATGACAGGCCAAATGCTCCTGTTAAAATCATCAGCATGAAACACATCAATGCACCTAAGTCTGAAACCAAAGGAAAATAAGCTTATGAAACATTTGTTTTATACATTAATCGCAGCCACAATTATATTAAGTGCTTGTAAGGCAAAAAAAGAAGAGGCCCCAATAATTCCTAAAGAAGATGTTGTTGAAATGACAACTCCTTTTGGCAATATTTATATTTGGCTTTTTAAAGCAACCCCTCTTCACCGCGAAAACTTCTTAAAATTGAGCAAAGAAGGGTATTTCAACAACACGACATTCCACAGGGTAATTCCAAATTTCATGATTCAGGGCGGTGACCCCAACAGCAAAGATTTGGATATCACCAATGATGGTTCTGGTGGCCCAGGATTTACAATCCCTGCTGAAATAAGAGACAGCATCAAACATGAACGTGGTGTATTGGCGGCGGCTAGACTCGGTGATGGAGTAAATCCTTCGCGTGCATCTAGTGGATCTCAATTTTACATCAGTGTAAGCACTGCAGGAACAAAAGGACTAGACAATCAATATACTGTTTTCGGCTATGTGATGAAAGGCATTGAATATGCAGACAGTATTGTTAAACAAGCAAGAAGTTCAAAAGACCGACCGTTCGTTGACCAAAAAATGCAAGTTAGAGTAATACAAAAAACTTTAGCAGAAATCAAATCAGATTACAATTACGTTCCCAAATATTAATTCACAAATTACTAAAAAGCCCTTCATTTGAAGGGCTTTTTTTATTGAATAACTTTTTAAGATTTCATCGCCTTTAAAGCTGGATAAATTCCAGTTAAAACCCCAAGGCCTAAAGCAGTGCCTAAGACCAGAAAAACATCATCAAGCAATAATTTTACTGGATAATTTTCTACAATCGCGCCTTGCATTTTCACCAAGCCATATTTTTCTTGAACCACAACCAATGCAATACCCAACACAAGTCCGAAAAAAGTTCCAATTGCTGAAATAAAAAAACCGTTGCAAAAGAAAACGTTTCTTATTAGGGAAGGCCTAGCACCCATACCCATTAAGGTTTTGATATCGTCCTTCTTTTCTATAACCAACATTGTTAAACTTCCTAAAGCATTAAACGCTGCAATCAACAAAATAAAAGTAAGGATGGCATAACTCGCCCACTTTTCGCTTTTAAACATCTTGTATAAAGAAGCCTGTTGTTCCATTCTGTTTTGAACTTTGAACGTTGCACCCAACAGCAATTTAAGTTCGCTTAAAACCAGATCTACATTGGCATTTTTTTGAAGCGTAATTTCTAGTGAAGAAATTTTATTTTCACGTTCAAACAACGCTTGGGCAAAATCAATAGGCACAAACACATAACGGTTGCTAATGGTTTCATCAAGGGTCAAGACACCAGCAGGCTCAATCTCCATGGTTTTGATGGCTTCAATATCGCTTACATTAAAATCGCCCCTTCGCGGCGTTATAAGAGCAACCAAACTAAATGGCCCTCCAATATTGCAATTAATTTTTTGATCAATACCTGAACCTAAAACCATAAAATTAAAACCATTTTGTTTGACGATTCCCTCCCCTTCTACAAGCATAGAATTTAGACCATTATTAACAAAGTAATTTGAATCTACCCCTTTTACGGTGCATACAGTTTGATAATCACCATTCCTTATGGCTGCATTATCTTCCATAATTGCCATAATATTTTTAATGCCTTTTATAGATTTTACTTTTTGAATGGTTTTGTCTTGCTCAAAAACTTTCCCTTCATTAAGGCTAACTTTAATTTCAGGATTGAATTTGTTGTACATTGAAAATATCAATGACTCAAATCCATTCATTGTACTCAAAATAACAATTAACGCAGATGTACAAACGGCAAAAGCCAATACGGCTATACTTGAAATAATATTGATTGCGTTTCTTTTTTTCTTAGAAAAAAGGTAGCGACCAGCTATAAACAGGGAAGTTCTCATTATTTAAAGGCTCTAACAACTATACATTTGCCCTTATTGTGTTTCATCTTGAGGTCAAGAAAATTAAATAAAATAACGAAAGGAATGCACAATAGAGTATAAATTGGTAAAATTGCGTACAGCAATGGAGAAGTTTTAATCAATTTTGTAGGCCAAGCTGTGGTCAATTTCCAACTGTAAATACCAGGAGTACCATATGCATATCTGGCCTGAACCTTTGAAAAACCAATCTCCTTTAACATTTGTTTAAGTTCAATAATACCATAACCATTTCGAACTTTCACGTCGGTATATACTCCAACATTAAGTTTACTGGCTTTGTCATCGGCATAATTACTTGAATTAAAAATCAACAACATTCCAGGTTTTTTTAGTGCATTGTACATATTTGTTAAGGCCTTTCTATCGTCTTCAATATAATTTAGCAAATTAATTGACAGGCATAAATCAAAAGTATTTTCTTGCTCAAAGTTTAAAACATCTTGAGTCCTACAGTATATGTTATGAATGTTTTCGTGTTTAAAATAAGCTGTAGATTGGGTTACCATTTTATGGTTCTTATCAATCGCTAGAATATTGTATTTCTTTCTGTAATTTGAAAACAAGCCCAACAATTGCCCCATCCCAAATCCGGGGTAGAAAACATGTTGAACCTTTTTTTTTCTTCTACCACATAATTTAATTTCTCTTCTTATGATGTTGTTTTTCAACAACAAAGAATGGGTTAAAAAAATATATAATTTTCTTGCATTGCTGTGTTTATCCAACACATCTGTAAACAACTCTGTTCTACTGCTAGCAGGCATGCTTTCCTTAGTCCTTATTTTCTTCTCTGGTAGATCTTTCTTCTCTTAATTGATCAAAAAGTTTGTCGAATTTAAGTGCATTTTCTAAACTATTGTCTTCTAAAAAATGCAATTCAGGAATAATTCTTACAGAATTTTTGATTTTACCAGCTAAAATCTTTCGAATTTGTTTGTTGTATAAATTCACCAATTCCATAGCATTTTGCTTGTTTTTAACATTGAAAATGCTGAGATAGGCTTTTACATAGCTTAAGTCAGGACTGGCACTAACCTCAGTTACAGTTATAAATGCACCTTCGAACCAATCATGTGTTTTACTTTGAAAGATAACACCTAGTTCTCTTTGCATTTCTTTGTTGAATTTTTCTGTCCTTGTACTCATATAAATCCACTGCAAAGTTATAATTTGCAATCCTTATTATTATTTTAATTTTATATTTTTTTTAACCATTAAAATTTCGCCCAAATGCATCTGATTAATTGTATACTGCAAGGTCTTCTAACTGGCGTAATACTGAGTCTCATGCTCGGAACTGTTTTCTTTTCATTAATAAAAAACAGTCTAAGTTCAGGTTATAAAACTGGTATAAATATTGCCGCAGGAGTTATTCTTTGTGATGTTCTTTTTATTTCCCTTGCTATTTTAAGTACAGAATTTGCAAAGTTTTTAGAAAGCAATCAAAACACAATTTCCGTTATTGGGGGGGTGGTGCTTCTGCTGATGGGTGTAAGCATGTTTTTGAGGGCAAAACCAAAACCAGACGCTGGAAAAGCCTTTCAATCATCGAGCAAAAGCGCTTTGTATTACATTGGAAATGGTTTTTTACTCAATATACTTAATCCAGTTAACTTCTTTAGCTGGCTTGCGATAAGCTCTGTTTTAAAAATCAAGTTTCATTATCAAATAAGCGATCAAGTAATCTATTTCAGCGCATGTCTATTCAGTATTTTTATAGTTGAAATAGCTATAGCCTATTTTGCTTCATTGCTCAAAAAAAGGATGACGGACAAGGTTGTTCAAAGAATTAATCAAACTTCGGGAATGGTCTTTATTGGTGTCGGATTGAAACTTATTTTAAGTTTCTAGTCCATTCCTTTTTTGCAAACCAAGAAAACAGCGCCAAAGACAGCATCAAAAAAGAATAAAAATACATTGAAGTCTCTTGGCTGTATAAGTTTAAATATAAAACTGAATACGCAATATTACAAACGATCCAATACCACCAGCATGCAATGTCTTTTTTAATTTCCAAAAAGGTTGCAACGATGCTCAAGATGGCCAGTAATATATCTAAATATTTAAATTCGATATAGTTTAAAACCACAAAAGACTTGATTAATCCTAGAGCAAAGAGAATTGAGGCAAACACAATCACAAGATGAACTTTAAGGTTTAATTTATACGAAGGCTTAGCGTTGGGTGATTTCCATTTCCATTCAAAATAGCCAAATATCCCTTGGAAAGCATAAATACTATTTAAAAACATGCTGCCATAAAACCCCTTTTTATAAAACAAGATGGTACTAAAAAGTGAACCCAATATACCAAACAACCAAGCGTTTTCATTTCTTTTGTAGGCAAAGAACATATAAAAAAACAAAAGTACAACTGAGGCAATTTCCAATAAATGCAACATCTGTGGCAAAGATGCATGTCTTGTTCGATAAATTTAAGATTATTTTTGTACCAATGTCGAGGTCATTCTTTTTATTTATTTGTTTCTTCACCCATACCATTTGCAATGCACAACTAAAAAACATGTACAGCAATATTCGCTCAGATTTAAAGGGTGAAAAAAGTGCATTTGTGAGTTTAGACGGAAAAAACAGCATAGTAAGGGATGTACCTATAAAACTTTTTGGACTTCAAGCAGGCTATTTGTACAACAAGAGAACCAATATATTTTTAGGATTTTATTCGTCCTACAACGATGAAGCAATCATTAGTAATCCTACTGCAGATTTGGGTAAGACTGATTCTAATACCATTTGGCAAGCTTACAAACTGACCTATTTAAATATTGGTTGTGAGTATTATTTTCACAATTCAAAAAGGTGGAGGTTCTCTATACCGTTTGGACTTGGCATAGGAGGTGGCATAGATAAGCAACGAAAAAGCTATAAACCACTATACGAGAAATCAAAATTTGTAATGCCGGCTGAAGTTGGTTTTTTCGCCAACTATAAACTAACATGGTGGTTATGGCTTGGAGCAGGTATGGGAACTAGGATTTCGCTAGTATCTAGCGGGTTCACAGGATCTTACTATACATTTGGATTGTCCATTAGATATGGAGAAATATACGATCGCACCAAAAAACTAATAAAAAAGAAATAAAAAAAGGCCGCAACTCAGAGAGTGCGGCCTTTTTTTATCAATTTTAACTATTAATGTGTACTAGGTACATCGCTTGCAGAACCTTCTGCTTTTTCTTCTTTCTTTTCTACCGGAGGTGTTGGTTTTGTTGAAATGATTCCTTTCTCGAACAATAAAGATTCAATAAAGAATTCCAATTGGTCTTCATGGATTTTCTTTCCAATGATTCTTCCATTTTCGTCCAATATAAAAATGGTCGGGTTCGCCACAATATTATAATCTTGTTTGTAATAAGGCCATGGAGCATATCTATCAACTCTACAAACGTTAATCCAACCTTGCAACTCAGGTTTGCTGCGCATCATTTTACGCCATTCATCGTATTGGTTCTCGGTTGAAACAGCATATACTTTAATGCCATTCTTTTTATGTTCAAGGAAAACACGGTTAACCACAGGAATTACTTCTTTGCAATGACCACAAGTAGGATCATAGAAGAATAGAATTGTAAATCGGCCTAAATTTTCATACAAACGGTGCATTTTACCGGCTGTATCTGCCATATTCAAGTCTGGAGCAGTTTTTCCACACAAAGTTGGAACAGCTTTTTTAGCTTCTTCACACATTTTTCTTTTCCCAGCGGTGTCGTCATACCACCAAGCTTCATTTTGACAATAATATTTATTGATCAAATGAATGGTAACATTGTCTTGACACATTATTTTTCTATCTTGGAATTTATTGGTTAGATATTGAACAAAATATTTTTGTGTTTCTGTAAAAGGAACCGTTTTCCCAATAGCAATATCTACAGCATTCACCAAAGAATCAGGGTCTTGAAACGACACCTTGTCTATGTATTCGTTTAGTTTAGCGGCCAATAAACCTTGTGGCGCTCTAATAAGTCCAGATTCATTAAAGTCTACATTGTCCCAATAATGATCGCGGAAATAACGGTAATCAAACATTGAATCTTTAGGATTCGGATTTTGAGGAATTTTAATGGATTGAAATGCTTTAAATAATTTGGTGATAAAATGACTTGGATTATTTGTAACAAAAGACTCTCTGAAACGAATATCTTGAGCATCGAGTGAATCCTTTTCTGTTTTTAAGCGCTTGTAAAGAGTATCATTATTTGCCAATTTTGCATTCTTCATGTCTTGGTCTAAATAATAACGGTTTTTTCCATTAATGGCTCTTACTCTTTGGTATTCAACAAACGCCTCATTTTCTATAGATCCGGTAACTTTAACTGATGTTTCGTCAGCATTGGTGTCGGCTTCAAAATAAAATTCTTGATCCGCCGTTATTGGCAATTCATAATATGCCTGCATTTGCGGGAAAACAATCATGTACATACCTCTTTGAAGTTTTGGATTTCCAACAAAAGTTCCAACACCATTGGCGTCTAGCATACAAGTGTCTCTAAGATATTGTTTATCTCCAAAATTATCTGCTAAATAAATCGGCACATTATTGAAACCTTTTAACTTTACCTTAATTGCATAACTACCTTTATCTCTTCCAACTTGAGATGCATCAAATTTTTTGACTGCTTGCGCTGCTGAAGGTGGTATCTCTTTTTTAGTAGAAACTACAGTGCTTTTATTTGTGGTTGTAGTTTCAACTGGTTTTTGCTCTGTTTTCTTTGTAGGCTTTTGTGCAGCAGCATGGTAAAATAATCCAATGCTGAACGCAATAAACATTAGACGTGATAAAAAGTTCGATTTATTCATTTTGTACAATTGCAAATTTATTATTCTTTATTTAAACTATAGACAATAATTTTGCCAAAATAGTTTGCTGACATAAATATGACAAAACAAAACTTTTTCAACAGTGTATTTGAGGTAGTAAAACTTATCCCTTATGGCCGTGTTACTAGCTATGGAGCTATTGCATCCTACCTCGGAGCTAAGTCATCCAGCAGAATGGTTGGATGGGCTATGAATGCCTCACATGGACTTGAGGAGAGCATACCAGCGCATCGGGTTCTAAATCGCAATGGCTTATTGACAGGAAAAATGCATTTTGGCGGCAATTCCATGCAAGAAATATTAGAAAGTGAAGGCATCAAAATAATCGATAACCAAGTTGCAGACTTTGCTCAACTTTTCTGGGACCCAGAAAAGGAACTAATGAAAGATTTTAATTAATTTCTAGAAATACTAAAGTTCAAAAGTTTGACCTTGGATTGGCATTTCAACATTGTTTGACTTGATGTAAGATTTTAAACCTTCCATACTCTCCAAATCCCCATGTACCAAAAATAGCTTTTTCAATTTATCGACATTAGAATCAGCATAATACTTTAAGAGACCCTCACGATCGGGATGGGCGCTAAAAACATCTGTTCTAGCAACTTTTGCGTAGACTTGTTTAACGCGCTTGCTTATTGTTACTGTTGGTCGGCCTTTTAACAATTCAGCGCCGAGAGTACCTTCTGCACAAAAGCCTGCAATTAAAATGGTGCTGAAGGCATCGCCAATATTATTTCTAACATGTTCTTGAATTCTTCCACCCTCAACCATTCCTGCAGCTGAAATAATTACCGCAGGTTCTGGCATCATAGAAATCATTTTGCTGTCGTTATTGTTTTCAATGGTATATAATTCAGGAAAAGAGAACAAATTCCCATGGGTGTTGTAAAATTCTTTTGCTTCTTCATTTAAACCAGAAATATGGGCTGCATACATCTTGGTTGTTTTAATGGCTAATGGACTATCGGTAAATATCTTCACATTTGGCAATAAGCCTTTTACGTATAATTCGTTAAATGCAAAAAGAATAGATTGGGTACGACCAACACTGAAAGCAGGAATCACCAATTTACCTTTGTACTTGATGCAAGTATTGTTAACATACTCCAATAAGACAGAGCTTGCATCACCTGAATGGCTATGCAAACGGGCTCCGTATGTACTTTCACTAACGAGATAATCTAGTCCAGGCATTGGAACAGGGTCTTTTACTAATTTTGAATTATAGTTTCCTAAATCACCCGTAAATCCTATGACCTTACTAACACCATTTTCGATAATTGTAGCCTTTATAGAAGCTGCCCCTAAGATATGCCCCGCTTCAAAAAGTTCAATGGTCAATTCTTCGCTCACCTTAAATGGCTTATAGAAATCAATCCCAACCATTGCATCGTGGGTTTGGGTAACATGAATTCGGTTATACAAGGTAGCAACCTGTTCTGCTTTGCTTTGTCTTACAGGTCTTTTTGTATTTTTTTTGTTTCTATGCTTCTTCTGACCCTGAATCTGTTGAACATTTAATGAATCTAACAACAAATTCTGAGTGAGTTCAACACTAGCTTCAGAGCACAATATTTGACCTCTATAGCCTTGACGCACCAAATTTGGTAAATTTCCAGAATGGTCAATGTGCGAATGGGTTAAAATAACAAGGTCAATTTCTTCTGGCAAAAAAGGGAAATTTCTGTTATTGGCATCAAAATCGTCGCGGTTTTCATAATCTAGACCACAGTCAATTAATATATTATATCCTGAACTTAATGTCAGCAAGTGCATACTACCAGTAACTTGTCTAGCGGCTCCCCAAAATGTTATGTTCATCTACTCTTCTCTTTATAATTTATATACAACAATTGAAAATGTGTAAAGATTGTAATTTGTTTCTAACACGTTAAAATAATATGCCAATACAAAATGCCTTACCTATAACAAAACCAATAGCTGCATACAAAAATATTAATAAGACCCTTAAATTTTCATTTGCGTTATCAACATTGGGCAATTAAGCAAAAAATGGAAGATCTTAACGACCTGCATATCAGCTATGCCTGCCATGTCTTTGAGCAGAAGAATACTGATATTAAACATGAATCAAGCGCCCATTGTATAAAGTTATTATGGATGCTACAGTTCAAAGATCCGGAGCGGATTGCTTATGCAATAGAACACTTCAAAAATACCCTGTTGAAAAACTAATAAAACGCCGCGAAATATGGGAAAAATAAAGTTTGTAATCTCGGCATGAATTAACTTTTAGCTAACTTAAAAAGCACGATGAAAAATAATTCGGTGGCAAATTTTAACTTCTCCGAAAAAAAATCACATTCAACAATCTCATTTAAAAAGATTTAAAAAAAATATGCATTTAAAAACTTAAAAAAGTTCTCGTATTTTTTGGGCAACACATGCTAATTTAAATAAAAATCTTTATTTTTGATTCATCAAAAACCAAAATTAAACCATCATTATTTTATGCAAAGAAGAGATTT
>JBIKPR010000010.1:0-48730 GCA_044357345.1 Bacteroidia bacterium | reverse complement strand
TGGTCCAAGTGCGGGAATTACTATTTTAACTTCTTTAGCATCCTTATTTACCCAAAGAAAAATAAAGCCTTTTCTTGCTATGACGGGTGAAATTACTTTAAGAGGTCGTGTTTTGCCAGTAGGTGGTATTAAAGAGAAAATACTGGCTGCAAAACGCGCAGGGATAAAAGAAATTATCATGTGCAAGGAAAACAAAAAAGATGTAGATGATATTCCTACTCAATATTTAAAAGGTGTCGAATTTCATTATGTAAGCAATATGCTTGACGTACTTGATCTTGCATTATTGGACGAAAAAGTTGCAAAACCTTTGGATTTGAATATTGGAGAAACACCTAAAGAAAAAATAGTTTAAATTTACAGCATGAAAGCAAACATTAAATATTTAAGCATTGCCTGCATTTTTCTGGGTTTTGCCGCCTCATGTGGTTCTAAAAAAACAGTTTCACAAGTAGAGGTACCACCGCCAGTTAGTACAAAATTAAATTGCAGCACATCAAATTCTTATGCCAACAATGTGAAAGGTTTGATTGATATGCATTGTGCTAAATCATGCCACAGTGCCAGCAGACACGCTGACGGAATTGATTTGTCTACTTACGACTTGTTGAAAGAAGAAGCCATTAAGCCGCGCTTTATAGCAGCCATTAAACACCAAATGTTAGCAACGCCTATGCCATTGAAAGCAAACAAATTAAATGACAGCACCATTCAGATTATTGAATGTTGGATTGTCAACGGAATGGTTAATTAATTCAATACCTATTATAACAAAAAAGCTCCAATAATATTGGAGCTTTTTTGTTGAATATATTCTTATTCTAAAAAGACTTCAACTGCCTCAACAGCGCCGTTGAGCTCTACCCAAGCCACAGTGTTTAAACCAAGGTCTAAGAACATTACAGGTCTATCAGCTCCTGTATTCTTGTCAACCAAGGTTCGGATGCTTAAAATGCGGTATTTTTTATTTCCATAAGAACAAGGGAGGGCTTTAGCATCAAAATCACCATCTAGGAAAAAATATTCATAGAAGTCTTCTCCTGTTGTCTTGTTGTAAGTTGCATTGACGTTGGTAAATCTTGTTTTTTGATAATATTGCAAGTACACATATCCTTTAACCGGACAGGCTGATACCATTGCTGAATCACCTACTTGCACACTTCGGCTTGAGTCGGCAGTATTCGCTTGAGAAAATTGCACACAAAACAAGGTGCTAACGATCAATAATAAGTGCTTCATATCTTTTTGTACATGCAATTCTACAGCCAAAATAATAAAAATTTTTTGTATTTGAAAAAAAGGTGTTAATTAGCGAAAAATTTACAGACTATAATGGAAGATTTCAGAGACAAGAACAGCATCTATTCGAAACGTGTGAAGGCTGGAAAGAGGACTTATTTTTTTGATGTAAGAGCCACGAAATCAAATGATTATTTTTTGACGATTACCGAAAGTACCAAAAAATTTGACGATGGAAACTATGTGAAATCTAAGATTTTTTTGTACAAAGAAGACTTCAATAAATTCTCGGAAGCATTGAATGAAACCATTAAGCATGTAAAAAGTGAATTATTACCTGAATATAATTTCGATGAATTTTCAAGAAAAGATTACGATCCAGAAACAGGATCAAATATGTCTTAATTGATTTATAAATTCCTTTTATTTCTTTTTGTAAAAATCGTTTAGGTTTAGAAGTAAACTAAACTGATTGCTGTTGTGTCCATAAAAGTAACTTGCACTTCCGTATGATATTTGAAATTTGGACACCTTAAAGCCGAGTCCCCAACTGAACCCTGCCGTTCCTCTTTTTTGTTCTTGTCCCATTTCTCTTCGTTTCATGTGGTTGTAACCAAAACGAAAAACAAAAAATTTTGATAAGTTAAGTTCGCCACCCAATCCAATGTGTCGCAGAATATTATCACCCATGCTCATGGTCTTCAATTTGGGATTTCCATTTTCGTCTTTTTCTCCAGTCTGACTTATGGTATACCTGAAATCCGGTTTTTGTAAATTGCTAAATATTAAATGGTATCTAAATGGCAGATGTTCTAGCCTTTTTGAAATAGTTACAGCGATTTCCATAGGCAAACCTTGGCGTTCAGTTCCATTGTATGGGATGGCTTGAAATCCAATATTTCTTGCAAAAGCGGTCACAGTAAATTGCTTTGCTGAGTCGGTGTATATCCCTGATAGGTCGATAGATAGACCATTGCTGACAAATGATTCGTATATGGAGTAAATGTATTTTGCGCTCGCCCCAATCCTGAATTTATTATTTACTTGTTTTCCGAAAGAAAGATTAAAACATTGGTCTTGTGCTTTAAAAGTTCCTGTGCTTATTCCAGCTTCATTGTACCCATTGAATGTTCCATAATCTAAATATAAAATACCTAAAGAAAATGTGCCTATGTTTTTGAAGGTTTTGCCATAGCTAAAATATCCCGAATTTATGTCACTAACATAGTTGTTGTATGTGGCAAAGACATGTTTGTCCATTGCCGAATTTAGGGCTGCTGGATTGTTCCATGCTTGGCTGAGGTCGTTGTCTACCGTAGATATGAAATTACTCCCTAAAGACAATTGCCTGGCAGAACTAGGCATGTTTAAAAATGCAAAAGCTTTGGTACCGGCTATTTGGGTATAGGCTTTTTGAAAACTAAGTAAAGTTAATATGATTGCAAAGGTTTGCTTTTTCATGTGTAATATATCCTACAATTGTCTTTCTTGAATATTTATTGTGTTTGGTTTGAAATAGGACTTAATTATGATTAATAAATGGTGTCTCTAACATTACTAACACCTCCAACCATTCCAATGCCATTGGTAACATTTGATTTTAAAATAATTGGCTCATTGCTCAATCCATTTCCATTTTGACGGTAATTCTCAACAGCCCTTAAATAATCATTGTAGTCGGTATCAAAACTTTTTATAGACACTTCAAATTTTGGTGTTCCTTGTGCCAAGCCAAATGGTACTTCAAAATACAAGTTTTTAGTCTTTCCTGAAAAGGTCCTGTCGCTAAACATATAACCTCCATCATTTAATTTGTCGTTGTTAATAAATAAGATGTCATTGGAGGTGATTTCAAAAGGAAACCAAACCGTGGTTCCTGCATTGTAGTAACGAATCAATAATTTGTAATAGTTACTTGTTGTGCCATCGTCGGTAAAGCTCAAACTTATTTGACCAACCTTAAATCCAAAGGCATCTAAACCAATTGAATCCTTGAATTTTAAAATGACAGGTAGCTTTTTAGGTATTTTTAAATTTGCCTGTACAGGTGTGTAATTGCCTGAACTTACTTTGATTTGATAATTCGCACCTGGTTTTGGCTTCGCGGCCAAAACATATTTTCCTGAAAAATAATTCGCAGTTCCAATATTGGTTCCATTTTCAAAAACTTGAACCACAGCATCTTTAATTAAATAACCCGTAGAATCGTTTGATTGCATGATGGGAATACTTCGGCTAACTTCTAATGAGATATCATTCTCTGTATCCAGTTCACCATTCACAACGAGTTTGCTGTTGTAAGCTGGCAGGTTTAATTCAATTACTTTAGAACATGAGAGTGCAAAGACTGTAATGCCCATAAAAATGGTGTATTTAATTTGCATGTTTTTTAAAATTTAATGTAATATGTGACGCCTGGTATAAATGGCAGGAAACCTCTTTGATAAGCCTTAGGTGTTTTTCCGCTGTTGTCAATGTAAATGTATGCAGGATTATTGCGCGCCAAAACATTGTAAATCGAAAATCTATAGCCAGATTCTGCAGCCCAAGATGAGTAACGGGTTTTAGTCAAACCAAAATCAATTCTAAAGGTATTGGCTAATCGGTAGTTGTTTTTCTCTGTGTAATCGTATACCACATTTCCATTGACATCTAAGTATTTTCCGATAGGAACGGATTGAACATTTCCAGTTGAGAAAACCACGTTAATAGAAGCAGAATATTCATCGTCAATGAGCGTTTGTGCAACGATGTTAAAATAATGACGGCGATCGAATTGGTAATAGTAGTCCTGGTTTCTATTGACTGTTGGTGTGTTTCGTTGGGCCCACGATAAGGTATAACTCATCCACCCAGTAAGGTCACCTTTTCTTTTGTGTAAAAAGGTTTCAATTCCATAATTCCAACCCTTACCTGTGAGTAATTTAGATTCCCAATCGTTGCTACTTAGTATGCCTCCATTGATATCTGCGCCTTCTTTAACTTCCAAAATTCTTGAATACCATTTGTAATAACCTTCTACTGTAAGCTCCCAATTGTCTTTAAATGGTTTCGATAAGCCGAGCGTCAATTGCTGAACTTTTTGTGGTTTTACAATGTTATTGGAAGGAACCCAGCGGTCAAAATTCAATGACAATATATTTGAATTAATATTGTCTGCGAGCAAATTCAGTGTTTGGTTCATCATCGTATAACTGCCTTTTAAGGCATACGTATTTTTGAATTTACGGTTAAATGAAAAACGTGGTTCTAAAAATATAAAGGTTTCGTCTTTGTAGAAGTAATTAACCATTCTTACACCAATATTTAACCTCAAATTGTTGTTCACTTTTTTTTCTTCTTCGATGTATACGGATAGTTCTTTGGTGGTAAGGGCTTTTGAAAGGCCAAAAAAAGTATCATTGGATATTATGCCGTTTTGATTAAACGTAGTAGCCGTTGAACCAGGCATAAAACCTTTTAGCGAAAATTGTGCACCATACCGCAATGTATTGCGTTTGTCCATCATATAATCATAGTTTAATCCTGTCTGAAAATCGCGAATAAAGTTGAAGTATTTAAAATTAATTTTAGAGAAATCAACAACTCTGGCACTGTCGACTGATTCGCTAAAACCTAGTTCAATGGAACTTTTGTATTGGCTATAAGTGACATCTAGATTGGAAAACAAACGGCTGTTCACAACTCTATTCCATTTAAATGACCCAGCTATATTTCCCCATTTTACATCAAATTCTGCATCAGATGAGGTTTTGATGTTGTTGATTGTTTCAGTTGATTTGTTGTAGGTATAAAAACGGTCTCTATTGTTGTAAACACTAAAGAACAATTTGTTTTTTGCATTGATTCTATGGCAAACTTTAACGTTTAAATCATAAAATGTGTAGGTGAACTTGTTAGAATCGTCGCTGATTGGTCTGAAAAACAATAGGTCCCAATTGGATCGTCTTGCGGCAATAGAGAAAGTGGTTCTACCATCTCGAGAAAGAGGCCCATTTAAATCGAGTGTAAATGAAAACAAACTATTCAGAAAAATACCGTGAATGGCTTTTGAATTACCCTCTTTCATTACCACATCAGTTATTGCAGACAATCGGCCTCCATGTTTGGCTGAAAATCCGCTTTTGGAAAGATTAATGCTGTTAATAGCATCTGAATTGAAAATAGAATAAAACCCAAAAACGTGGTTGGTGTTGTAAATGGGGATGCCGTCTATAAGGACTAGATTTTGGTCTTGACTACCACCTCTAACATACATTCCATTGGTTAATTCGGTTCCTGGCATTACCCCTGGCAAATGCTTTATAGCCCTTCCAACATCAATTTCTCCAGCCAATGAAGGCATTTGACTAATTTGAAAACCAGGTACTTCAACATATCCATTCTCTATTCTATCAATAATCTTCATATTGTGTTGAAGCGCATAGGCTATAAGGTTGTTTACTTCATCACTGTTTTTAATGCTCACTTTCGGGACACTGCTGCTGTCATTTTCATCAATAGAAGATTCTACATCATCTGAAATTTGGATCATGTCAAATGGATTAATTTGTATCGCATCCTCATGCATTTCAGTTAATTCAACATCAGCCTGTTTGTTCGATGAAACACGCACAGTGTCAATTTTTGCATAAAAACCTTCCCCAATATATAAAATGTTTTTTGTCCCATATGGAACATTAATTGCATAGTAACCATAATTGTTGCTAACTGAACCGGATCCAGTTTGCGGACAAAAAACGTATGCACCAATTAAAACCTCTCCTGTTTCTTTGTTGCTTAGAAAACCGGAAATAGTAAAACTCTGTGCATTTAAGTTTGAAAGGCTTATAAATACGAACAGAATTAAAAAGTAAATCTTGCGAACGCGATTCATAGTAATTAAAATTCAAATGTAATAAAAAATGTGCATTTTATTTGAAAGTTTAGCTTTGGCAATAACTTGTGGAAAAGCTAAAAATGTTTGCACTTATCTTTGAATTTAACATTTGAAAATCATTCATCGACTTTTGATATCGATTACATTGATTTTTACCTTGCAGAGCTATGCGGCTAACCAAACCGATACTAGTTCTAAGTCTTTGGATACCACCAATGTACTAAGAGGTTTAAATTTAAAACGTGTTCCAAATATGGATACCTTGCATAAGGTTGCCCGAAAGTATATGGGCCGTTGGGATTATTTGTTTTTAGCCATTAAAATGGAAGAAAGTGGTGCAAATGGACACTACAGTTGGCTGTCTTCTACCCATTACAATTTATGTGGCATGCGTTTCCCCCGCGCGAGAAGAACTTATGCTGTAGGAGCAACCAATACCAATTATGCCATTTTCCGAAATTGGTTTGAATGCATGCTCGACTTTAAAATTTATATAGAGTCTGTTGAAGCAAAATTTATCCAGAAAAATAAACGTCCTCCAAAAGACGATGTAGAAATGATACATTTTATGTACAATTCATTTAACCATTTTGCCAAATGGAAAAAAGACATGTTGGTCTTAATAAAATATGTCAAGAAGAAATATAAGTAAGCTTTTTCTTTTAGTTTTGTAGAATGTTTGTATCCGGATTCACCATTGCTAGAAATGTTGTAAAAGCAGATTATCCAATTAAAGAAGCTGTTTTTTCTATTTTGCCACTTTGCGATGAAATGATTATTGCTGTTGGGAAAAGTGATGACGATACATTGGCTTATATAAAATCATTTGATTCGCCTAAAATTAAAATCATTGAAACTGTTTGGGATGATACGCTTAGAGAAGGAGGGAAAGTATTGGCCTTGGAAACCAACAAAGCCATGGACGCCATTGATCCAAAGGCTGATTGGTGTTTTTACATTCAAGCCGATGAATGTTTGCATGAGCAGTTTCTTGAACCACTAAAATTGCTAATGGAGAAACATCAAAATGATTTAAATATTGATGGTTTGCTTTTCAATTACACACATTTTTATGGGAGTTACGATTATGTCGCAGATAGCCGCCATTGGTATAGAAAGGAAATTAGAATTATTAGAAACAATGCTCAAATACGTTCATATAAAGATGCACAAGGATTTAGAAAAAATGGGCAAAAATTAAAGGTAAAAGAAACCGTTGCTTCTATATTTCACTACGGTTGGGTAAAACACCCAAAGCAACAGCTCGAAAAATTAAAACAGGCGCGTAAATTATGGCATACCGATGAGTACCTCGAAAACGAATATGCAGATATCAATGAATATGATTTCAGTACGGTAGATTCTTTGTCTTTATTTAAAGAATCTCATCCAAAGGTGATGATAGAACGAATTCAAAAGAAAAATTGGAAGTTTGAATATGACATCAAAATTAAAAATTTAGGATTCAAAAAATCTATTCTCTATTTTATTGAAAAAATAAGCGGTTGGCGGGTAGGAGAGAATAAAAATTATAAAATCATTTAAGGTGAATATCCAAGGCATCTCTTAGAGCAATACCTAGAAAATTAAAGCCCATCACCAATAGCATAATGACAAAACCAGGTACAATAGCCAAATAGGCATTGTCCCACATGATGTAAGGATAATTTTCTTTTACCATCATGCCCCAACTTGGTGCTGGAGGCGAAATTCCAAACCCAAGGAAACTCAATCCGGATTCTAGAAGTATGGCCGACCCAAAAACCGATATAGCCAATACGATTAAAGTGCTTTTTAAATTCGGCAACAGATGTTTGAACATGATACGAAATGGTGAATATCCCAATATTTTTGCTGCTTGAATAAATTCCTTTTCTCTTAAACTAAATACTTGACCACGCACCACCCTTGCAACTTCAACCCATGAGCTGATACCTATTGCAATGAAGATTTGCCAAAATCCTTTTCCCAAAGCGAAGCTTATTGCTGCCACTAAAAGCATAGTCGGTAAACTCCAAATGACATTGATAAACCAAGAGATGGTAAGGTCTGTTTTGCCTCTGTAGTAACCAGCTATTAATCCTAAAGCGGTTCCGATTAAAAAAAGTGATACCAATACCGCCACTATGCCAACCGCCAAAGATACGCGACTGCCCAAAACGATGCGGCTGTACACATCTCGGCCAAAACCATCGGTTCCTAATAAAAAAGTTTGTGTTTCAATTTTATAAGGTGCAGGTATTGAAGATAGACTTAGTTTTTCAGTGACGGTTTTTTCAGGATAAAATAAACTCAAAATGATACTATCATTTTTTATTGTGTAAGCATTAATAGCCGTGTTGTATAAGGGTTCGTTTTGTCCATTAATCCATGAATCAAAAAAAGGTTTTTGATTTGGATTTTCAACTCTAAAAAACTGAACCTTGCTCATTGGCTTTAGTAAAGCAATAGGTAAATTTATTAAGTTGGTGTTGCTGGTTTTATCTGGGGTAATGAGATTGCCCAATATTCCCATAATAAAAAACAAGGAAACTATAACAAAACCTATCAATCCCAAGGGGTGTTGTATCGTTTTTCTAAAAGTTGACAATGGTTTTTTCAAGTTACAAATGTATTGTATTTACAGTTTAATGTTGAGCATTGATTTTTTCAAGCGTACTATGAAGGATTGGATTTTGAGACTTGGTGCTTAAACCAAGTTTCTTGTCTCTTGGCATAGTTTCTAGAGTGTTGTTTTATTTTATCGATTGTGAAATCCAATTTATTTTCGCCCCTGAAATATGGCCACCATTCACTGTATCCAACCGTTTGTAAGGCATTTAAAGTTTGAAAAGCCTCCAAATCTTTCGCTTCTTTTTCCAAACCGAATTCCAACATTTCATCTACGCGTTTATTGATTCTATCATAAAGTAAAAGCCTTTCCATATTGAGGACTTTGTATTCTGTTTCGAACTCAAATTCAAAATCAGGAATGTCGTTCTTAGGTAATTCTTTTGCGCTGCCAATTTCAATGGCTCTAATCAGTCTCTGAGGATTGAGCGCTTCTGTTTTGTTGTATAGGTCATCCGATAAAGCCTTTAATCTTTCTTGTAAATATTCAATGCCATATTCAGCAAAATTTACTTCCAATTCATGGCGAAGGTTTTCATCGCTTGGTGGCAAAGGATCAAATCCGTTGAGCAATGCTTTAATGTATAAACCAGTTCCACCACAAACGACTATGGTTTTATGGGTTTTATAAAGTTGATTAATTAAATGCCTTGCCTCTTGTGCATAGATCCCCGCATTGTATGGTTTGTGTATGCTGGTATGGGCTATAAGGTGGTGCTTAACTTCCTTTAGTTGTTCGATGCTCGGGCGCGCCACACCAATATTTAGTTCTTTGAAAACTTGCCTTGAATCTGCCGATATTATTGGTGCGTCAACTGACTTAGCCAATTCTATCGCATAGGCAGTTTTACCAACAGCGGTAGGCCCAGCAATGACAATTAACCTTCTCTCACTCATTCTCTAGATTAATCTTAGCTTTTTGTAGTTCTTCATTTTGTGTTTCCGTTAAAATAGGATAGTTTAATTCTAAAGATTCTAGTGTTTCAGAAACCAAACGACCAACAATTGCGCGGCTTACCCATTGGTTGTTTGCCGGCACAATATGCCATGGGGCGTATTTGCTTGCTGTGTTTTTAATCATCTCTTCATATGCATTTTGATAATCATCCCAATGGGCTCTTTCATGTAAATCAGCTGCATTAAATTTCCATTGTTTTTCAGGTACATCAATGCGTTCTATAAACCGTTTCTTTTGTTCAGTTTTGCCTAGATTTAAAAACACTTTGACAATAATGGTTCCATTTTCTACCAAGTGTTTTTCAAGAGAATTTATGGCTTCGTATCTGCTTTCCCAAAAGTTTTTCTTAATGTCTTTTTTGTTGGAAATGCCAGGGATGTTTTGTGCAAGTATATATTCAGGATGGACTTTGCAAACCAGCACCTCTTCATAGTACGAGCGGTTAAATACGGCTATTTTGCCACGTTCAGGTAAAAGGCGATTGCATCTCCAAAGAAAATCGTGGTCTAATTCCTCTTTGCTTGGTTGCTTGAAATTAACCACATGGCAACCCTGTGGATTTACACCCGTTAAAACATGTTTTACGCAGCTGTCTTTACCCGCAGCATCTATGGCTTGAAGAACAATAAGTACGGCATACTTGTTTTGTGCATAAAGCTTTTCTTGTAAGGTTGAAATGTTTTCTTTGTGGCCTTCCAATTCGTTTTTTAGTGCCGTTTCATTTTTGTAATATAAGGTTTCGCTGGGTTTGTAATTCTTTAATTTAAAGCCAGCGCCAGTATTAACGCATATTTTTTTATTGAATAATATTTTTTTCATAAGTTTTAGAACATAAATCCGACACGTAAAACATAAGGTGCATTATAGACATTGTTGTTTGGATACAACAACAAATAATAAGCAGAAACATAGAAGCCGGCTGTGGGTGTATAAGCTCCACCAATTAAAGCATATTGTCCCCAATTATTTTGGAAATTGAGCATCTGGTATTCTGTTTGGGCAAACCATACCTCATTGACTTTGTAACGAGCAAAAGCATTGCCACCATAGATCAGAAACGCGTTGTTGCTTATATAATTGTTTTTGTAGTATTGAAAATTCGCCCCAATTCCAGTGGTGAATCTTGGTGTCACCCTGTAGCCAACTTGTGGCAATAGATTGATATTGCTGTAGGTATTTCCAATCATTAGTCCCCCGCCTACATTAAAAGTTAAACGTTCCTTAAAGCTTAATTTTGAGAGGTCTTCCCCTTTGGCTTTTTGATTTTGACCCCTAGCGTCTAATAAGTTGAGCAGGAGTGTAGTAAAAAATAAAATGTTTTTGAATTTCATTGTTTTATTGTTTCAATATTAGCTTAATTTCGCAAGATAAAAAATATTCAGTATGTCAAAACTACATAATTTCTCGGCAGGTCCATCTATTCTTCCACAGGAGGCCATTGAAGCGAGCATGGAAGGTATTAGAAACTTTGCTGGCACTGGTTTATCTGTATTAGAAGTTTCGCACAGAGGCAAAGAATTTGTTGCTGTTGTAGAAGAAACACAAGCAATTATTAAAGAACTTTTAGGTGTTCCAGAGGGATATGAAATTCTGTTTTTAGGTGGTGGTGCAAGTACACAGTTTTTGATGGTGGCTTACAATCTTTTAGAAACAAAAGGAGCTTATTTGAAAACAGGCGTATGGGCTGCAAATGCAGTTAAAGAAGCCAAATATTTAGGAAATGTTGAAGTTGTTGCTAGTTCAGAGGATAGAAACTATGCTTATATTCCAAAAGGCTATACCATTCCAAGTGATGCTGATTATTTTCATTGCACCAGCAACAATACCATTTATGGTAGCCAAATGCAAAGTTTTCCAGACAGTCCTGTAACCATGATTTGTGACATGAGTTCAGATATTTTAAGTAGAAAAATTGATGTTTCAAAATTCGGATTAATCTATGCTGGCGCTCAAAAGAATATGGGGCCTGCAGGCGTAACCGTAGTAATTGTTAGAAAAGATATTTTAGGTAAAGTAACCCGTAGAATTCCTAGCATCATGAATTATCAAATTCATATTGAGAAAGAAACCATGTTTAATACCCCTCCAGTTTTTCCTATTTTCTCTATGTTGCAAAATTTAAAATGGGTTAAAAAAGTTGGTGGTGTTGACGAAATGCAAAGAAGAGCTGCTGCAAGAGCTGCTTTATTGTATAACGAAGTTGATAGCAATCCATTATTTACTGGTACAATCGATAAAGAAGACAGATCTCAAATGAATGCCTGTTTCTTGTTAAGTGATGAGTCTATGGAAAATCAATTCAATGCAGCATGGAAAGAAGCTGGTATTTCAGGAATTAAAGGTCACCGTTCAGCAGGTGGTTATAGAGCCAGTATGTACAATGCTTTGCCTCTAGAAAGTGTAGAAGCTTTAGTTAACGTAATGAGAACCTTTAACGCAAGTAGCCAATCAAATTAATGAAAATATTAGCAAACGATGGAATAGATGCTTCAGCTAAAATAGCTTTAGAAGCGAATGGTTTTACCATTGACACAAACAATATTCCTCAAGCGGAATTGGCTTCGAAAATCAACAACTACGATGTGTTGTTGGTGAGAAGTGCTACCAAAGTAACAAAAGAAATTCTAGACGCTGCTCCAAATTTGAAATTGGTAGGCCGTGCTGGAGTAGGCCTCGATAATATTGACACAAGCTACGCAAAAGAAAAAGGTGTTGCAGTGGTTAATACCCCTGCCGCTTCATCAACTTCTGTGGCTGAATTGGTTTTTGCCCATATGTTTTCTATCTGTAGAATGTTGCAATACAGCAACAGACAAATGCCTGAGAATGGTATGTCTCAATTTAACCAGTTAAAAAAAACAGCTTCTGCTGGTGTGGAGTTAAAAGGTAAAACTTTAGGTTTAATTGGATTTGGTAGAATCGGTCGCGAAGCTGCTAGAATGGCTTTTGGCCTAGGTATGAATGTAATTGCATTTGATCCTATGATTGCAGAAGCCAATGTTGAAATAACTTTTCACGAAGAGGCAGGTATTCCAAGTATTATTAAAACCATTAAAACGATTTCAAAAGAGGATGTACTCAAACAAGCAGATTTCGTAAGTTTGCACATACCTGGTGGCCAAGGTTACGTGATTGCAGAAGCAGAATTAAAAATAATGAAACCCAATGCAGGCCTAATCAACTGTGCCCGCGGTGGAGTGGTTTGTGAAGAAGATCTTGTCGCAGCTTTAAATAACAAGACCATTTCTTATGCAGGCGTTGACGTATTTGAGAAAGAACCTCCAGTATATGATGGTATTTTGAAATTAGACAACGTTTCTCTTACCCCTCATATCGGTGCAAGTACCAACGAAGCACAAAAGAGAATTGGTGATGAAATGGCGGAACAAATTATTCGTTTTTTTAATTCATAGTATTGGCTAGTATTTTTCCTTTCAAAGCTTTACTTCCTGCTATAGGCAATGAAGCTTTGGTTTCTGCAAACACCCATGTCGATGATCTCAAGCGACAAATGGAAATTGTGCGCGATAATCCGCTCACATATTTAAATGTGGTTAAGCCTTACCTGAAATTTAATGAGGAAAAAAATCCAATCAAACATTTCCCCTATGGCCTTTCTGCTTTGCATGAGCTAATTGCAATGAAAGCGATGGCACTTGATAGCGATTCTTCATTGTATATATACATACAAACAGACAAGATAAATGGATCCCATGAATACATTGGTTTAATTTGTACTGTACCAGTTGAAGATTACTACGAAGGAAGAATTAAAATTCACGAAAAAACACTGACAGAAAAGGAAGAGCAACTCATTATGCATATTGAGGTAACTGGCGTAATTGGTGAGCCAGTGCTAATGACCCACAAACCTGCCTCGCTTGTTTCAGATATTCTAAAATCATATTCTACCCAAGGTGAAGAAATCATACATTTTCATGATGAAGTAGACCGCATTCACAGAATTATCAAAATTTGTGATTTAGAACTGATAAAGTCACTCCAAAATGCCTACGCAGGAATTGGCGATATATACATAGCAGATGGCCACCATAGAAGTGCTGCCTCTGCTGGTTATTTCAAAAAACGAGGCATAGTAAATGGACATTATTTAAGCTACATTGTACCACCTGAGTATCTTAATATAGATAGTTTTCACCGAGCCTATAAATCGCAAAGCACGTTCGATGACCATACTTTTTTAAGTTTATTGGCTGCTGATTTTACCGTTTCAAAATCATCTACACCGATATTGCCGCAACGAGAACTGACTTTTGGTCTTAGATTAAAAGGGCAGTGGTACCAATTAGATTATAATAAGGGGATTGCAGGATTAAATGCCGTTGACAGTTTGGATGTTTCCATTTTGGAAGACCATGTTTTTAAATCAAAATTGCACATTCGTGATTCCAAAACGGATACCCAATTGTCTTTCTTAAAAGGAAGCATTCCTTGTGAAACATTAGAAGCAGAAGTTGAAGCAGGAATTTACGATGCAGTTTTCACCGTTCACCCTTGCCATATTCAACATGTTTTTGATGTGGCAGACCAAGGCTTAATTATGCCTCCAAAATCTACTTATATTGAACCTAAATTGAGAACTGGTTTAACCGTTCAGATGGTTTAAACCCTTTTTTGCGCACTTTTTTTATGATTTTACCTAAGGTTATAATAAACTAAATACTTAATTATAAGGACTTTGTTTTTGACTATAGGTATTTTGCGATGAAATATTGTTTTTTTTATCGAACTTTGCGTTTATACGCAATCACACATGATTAAAAACCATACCTTCTTTAAATTTTCAATCTTTTGGGTTTTCATATTCTTCGCTCAATTTCTTGGCGCACAAGTTTTTGAAGGTGAGTCTGCCAACAACAAATTAAAAGGGGCCAATCAAGTTAGAATAAGTGAGCAAACTGGATTAATTCAATTTGCTGAGTTAAATGAGAACATTAGCTTAAATGAGGCAAATGTCTTACCATATTTTCAAAAAGTGTATGCTCTAAATAATACCTATAGTTTTACGGTTATCAGAAAAGAAACCGATGAATTGGGTTTATTGCATATCAGGTATCAAATTAATTTCAATAAAGTGCCGGTGCTCGGTTCCATACTTATAGCACATTTTAAAAATGGAAGGCTTTATGCTTTTAATGGTGAGGTTTTTAAAATTTCGGAACTTCAAAATCAAGTAAAATTAACGGAGTCGGAATGTCTGAAAATTGCACTTGATTCTACCCATGCTGAGTCTTATTTATGGCAAATTCCAGAAGAAGAAGCCGTTATTAAAGATATTAAAGAAGATGTTCATGCTACTTGGTATCCAAAAGGGGAATTGGTATATGTTCCGGACAATTTGAATTTTTTCAATCAATCTTTTTATTTAACCTATAAATTCAATGTTCATGCAAGTCAGCCAAGAACTGCAGAGAATATGTATATCGATGTTCTAACGGGCAAACTAATTGCAAGAGAAAATCAGCTGCATACTACCGATGTAAATGGCAAAGCCATAACAAAATACAGCGGAACTAAAAATATAATCACCGATAGTACCGCTCCTTTCAATTACCGTTTACGAGAAAATACAAGGGGTGGTGGTGTTTATACGTTAAATTTAAAAAAAGGCACCAACTATGGTCTGGCTGTTGATTTCCTCGATAGCAACAACAATTGGAACAATGTCAATTCCAACAAAGATGAGGTTGCCACCGATTGTCATTGGGGCGCTGAAACAACTTACGATTATTTTAAAAATAAATTCAACCGCAACAGCTACAACAACAATAATGCGCGAATAAACAGTTACGTGCACTATGCTGTCAATTACGACAATGCGTTTTGGGACGGATTGAGAATGACCTATGGCGATGGCAGTTCATTCAAACCACTTACTTCATTGGACGTTTGTGGACATGAAATTACACATGCGGTTACGAGTAACTCTGCAAACTTAATATACAGCTATCAATCGGGTCAATTGAACGAATCGTTTAGCGATATTTTTGGCAATGCAGTGGAGCGTTATGGTAAACCTACAGGTTACAGTTGGATTATTGGTGAAGAAATTACTTTTTCTGGAACTGGTTTGCGCAACATGGCTGATCCTAGGGTTAAAGGTCATCCGCGTTGTTACTTAGGAACCTATTGGTATTCTGGTGCCGGCGACAATGGTGGAGTGCATTTGAACAGTGGGGTTCAAAATTGGTGGTTTTATTTAATTACCGAAGGTAAAACTGGAACCAACGATTTTAGTAACGCCTACAAGGTTGATAGCTTGGGAATATTAAGTGCTGAGAAAATAGCCTATAGAAACTTAACTGTTTATTTAACCCCATCCTCTCAATATGCTGATTCTAGATTTTATTCTATTCAAGCTGCAAAAGATTTATTTGGTCCATGCAGCAAGGAAGTCATCGCAGTCACCAATGCCTGGTATGCTTGCAACGTGGGACCAAAATATGACAGTGGGTATGTCAAAGCGGCATTTTCAGCTGATACGGTTATTTGCAACACCTCAAAAACAGTTAAATTCAATAACTTAAGTTCAAACGCAATTACTTACAAATGGTCTTTTGGAGATGGGAACACATCAACAGCTGTTAATCCTACAAAGACCTATTCTAATTATGGTAATTATACAATAAAACTAGTAGCAACAAGTTGTTTCAAAAATAAGAAAGACAGTTTAACCAAATCGGCCTATGTGAAGGTCGATTCAAGTTTTGATATTTGTAATGCCATTCTCATGCCTGCTTCGGGCACGGATAGTACCCATAAATGCAAATCATTTATTTATGATGATGGGGGAGAAGACATTTATTCCCAAAGCAGAATAACCTATTACAGGATTAGTGCGCCAGGGGCTGATTCTATTCGCATACGTTTTTTAGATTTTGATTATGAGTTTGGCTACGACAGCTTATATGTTTACAAAGGCAAATACCCTGGAACTGGCACCAAAGTCGGTGGCTACACGGGCTCAAGTTTGCCTTTTTCAGGAAATAATTTTTTAGTAGCTGGCAATACGGTCACTTTAAGACATGTCTCTGATCCTTATGTGGTAGGACGAGGATTTAAATTGTTTTATACCGCTATTAAGAAAGCAGTGAAAGTCACCGCTTTTTCAGATACCACCATTTGTATGGGAAAATCTGCCGTGCTCAGAGCCATTGGTTCAGGAGGATTTGCAGGCGATTATTTCTTTAAATGGAACAATGTGGTATATAATGACACCAATATTGTTGCACCTGTAAACAATACAAGTTATAAAATTTATTTAACAGATCTCTGCACCAATTCTAAAGATTCTGCAACTGTGAATGTTACAGTTAGAAATCCTTTGGATGTTAAGGCCAACAAAGATACCACCATATGTTTGGGAAGATCAGTTATCTTGAATGCTACGGCAACTGGTGGTAATTCTGCCAATTATGTTTATACTTGGGACAATTCCTTAGGCACAGGAAAGACAAAGACAGTAAGCCCTATTGTAAATACAACCTATAGAGTGATTATTAGTGATGCTTGCACGCCAATATTAGACACAGCATATGTAACAGTTAAAGTTAAAAACGCTTTAAAAGTTAAGGTGAGCAGCAACGATACATTAATTTGTTACAATAAAGTAAGTGCAATTTCCGCTAATGGAAGTGGTGGTGATAGCAGTCAGTATTCATATGTTTGGGCAAATGGCTTAGGAATTGGTAGTGCCATAACCCCGAATTTAACCTCTAGCCAATGGGTTAAGTGTACATTGGCAGATGCCTGTTCAGTAAACCCAGCTTCAGATTCAATTTACATTGTAGTTCAAGCTCCTTTATCGGTTCAATTAAACAACGATACAACCTTATGCTATGGAAGAGGCACAAAATTAATTGCTGTTTCTTCTGGCGGTGTCTCTAATGATTACACATACAATTGGAGTCCAGTTTTATCGGATTCCGCAATACAAAATGTAAAGCCGACAATCAAAACCAAATACAAAGTTGTACTCACCGATAATTGCTCAAATTCTGCTACTGATTCCATTACAGTTGATGTTTTGGCTCCAATTGTTGTAAGCGGATTAAAGGATTCCACAATTTGTACAGGAATCACAGTTCCTCTCGTGCCAATTGTTAGTGGTGGGGTAAGCAGCACTTATACTTTTACATGGAATCTTGGACTTGGATCTGCGCCTTCACAACTTGTATCACCAAGCGGCAGCAACACCTACCAAGTTATTGTTAGAGACGGATGTACGGTTCTAGGCGATACAGCGTTGGCAACTATTACAGTTAAAATTGCTTTAAAACCTAAGATTTTTAGCGCAGATACTTTGGTTTGTTTTCAAAATACCAGCGCATTTACAGTAACTGCCACAGGTGGTGATATAAACAATTATGTTTTTAATTGGAACAATGGTTTGGGAACTGGTGTAAGCACTTCAGGGATTATGTCATCTAGCAAATGGGTTAAAGTTACTTTAACTGATGCTTGTACAGTTAATCCTGGCGTCGATTCAATCTATGTGAATGTTAGACCCGAGTTAAAAGTTTCACTACCTAAAGATACTTTAATTTGTTATGGTAGTTCTATTCCATTAAGCGCAAACCCAATTGGAGGTAACGTTATTACTTATGCTTTTACTTGGAATCAAGGACTAAATTCGGTTCAATCAAATACCATTTCACCTAAAGTTAAAACACAGTACATCGTGTTGTTGAATGATTTGTGTTCTGCTCAAGCATCTGATACCATGAATGTAGATGTAATGGCTAAAATTAAAATATCGGGTTTAAGAGATACAACGATTTGTGATGGCGCTTCTGTTCCTCTTAATCCTATAGTTTCTGGTGGTATTAGCGCTAATTATAATTTCACTTGGAACCTAGGCCAAGGTATTACAAAAAATATTTTAGTAAAGCCATTAAGCAATACCGTTTATAAATTGGTAGTTGATGATTTATGTACGCAACCCTACGACTCTTCATTTGTTAATATTACGGTTAGACCAGCATTAAAATTAAATGTAAACCTAAGCGACAACAGTATATGCCAAAGTGATTCTTCCATCCTGAAAATTAATATGAGTGGTGGTTTAAGTTCACAATATCAATGGACAATTAATGCTGCACCTAATACAAGTAATTCGATAGTTGAAAAGCCTTCCATTAGCACCCAGTATATAGTAAACTTAATTGACAATTGTTCGCAATCAATATCTGATACCGCGAATCTTATTGTAAATCCGAAACCAATTGTAGATTTTACAGTAAGCAAACAAACAATTTGTAGAAAAGAGTCTGTTACTTTTAATAACTTAAGTTCAGGCGCTGTGGCTTATTGGTGGCATCTTACACCAACAGATAGCAGCAATGCTCCAAATCCAAACTATACCTATCTTGTTTCAGGAAGCTACGACGTGCGTTTATTTGCTATTTCAGATTCACTATGTGTCAATGAAATTGTAAAGACAGCGTATATGAATGTGGTAGATTTGCCAATCAGTAAGTTCACCTATTTGCCAATTCAACCAGATTATTTAAACCGTCAAGTAAATTTCAATAACCAATCAACAAACCAATCAAGTTTTGAGTGGAGTTTTGGCGATTTTAGCAAAGAAACAGTTAATCCAAATCCTTCACACACTTATTCTGATACGGGCTTTTTCTCTGTTCGATTAATTGTTAGGAACAGTTTAGGTTGCGCCGACACAATGTCTGAAATGTTAAGGGTAAAAGATATTTTCAGAATTTACATTCCCGATGCAATGACAGTTAACGACGATTTGTTAAATGATGAGTTTGTTGTTTTAGGCCGCGGTATTCAATTCTATAACCTGCAAATATTCGACCGTTGGGGCGGAAAAGTATACGATGGTAATATGGGCGATAAACCATTTGATGGCTTGGACAGCAAAGGAACCCCGTTAATGAAAGGTACTTATTTAATCAATTTAACCGTTCGCGATTTTGCGGGATATATGCACTATATTAGACGGGTATTAGAAGTGCTTTAAGTATTGCAACAGCATTTGTCTGCGCACAAATTGATACATTAAAACTTTAACCAACGACCAATCATTTTGCCTTGAGAAAATTCAAGGGCAGGTGCTGGTAGTTTGATGCAATTCAATACAAAGAATAATGTTTTCAATCCTTTTCGTCTTGTTTTTATTTTATTCAAATTGAAATCCAAACTCAAATAGTATTGACGGTATCTTTTTATATAGGAGTAATTTTGAACCAGCAAATTTTTGTCGATCCAAACATTGTCTTCGCCACCAAGCATTCCATTGGCACCATATCCTATTGAGAAGCCTAGCCATTGTGCCTTTTTTTTCATCGGGCTATAACACAACCAATACGTTTGTGCATTATAATCTTTTAAAAAACGTTCATTAAAATTGCTGCCTAATGTATTGGGTCTGATGGAAGCATAGTTTGAATTTGTGTATGAAAACTTCATTTGAACTCTCTGTTCATGCCAAATGGCTTCTTGACCAGCGCTTAATAATGTACCAAAACTGTTGGCGGCCAAATCACCAATTGACGCTCCCCAAGCACTTGAAAAGCCATCCCAAATTTCAATTGGATCTTGAAAAATACTTCCAAATAAAGCCCATTTCCATTGCTTGTTCTTTGGAACACCTGCCCATTTTGCGGCTTCTATGCCGGCCAAACCTAGGTAATATGAAGAAAAACAGTGGCCAAACTTATCAATTTGCAACCATTCTTTGTTGTCGTTGAAAAAATGAAATTTGCTTTGTGGATAAGCACTGTACCATAATTGGTAAAGGCCAGCGTGAACAACTGCGGTTCCACCTAATCCAATAGTGTATGCTAAGTTTTGCTTTTGTTTATTGCTTAAGGTGTCTTTAGATTTAGGCGGATTAATACCTAAATAAAAGGTAGGTTCTGCCATTAATTGGCAAACAATACTAAAAAGAAGACCCAAGCAAATGACTTTAAGCCTCATGCTATTGATTACAAAATCGCAGCTTTACAAGCGTCTAGAATTTTATAGGCACTTTCAGAGTCTTTGCTCTCTGCATAAACCCTTAAAACTGGTTCAGTGCCACTTGGACGAATCATAACCCATTCTTCGTTGCCTAAATGGAATTTGAAACCATCCATGTTTTCAACACGTTCAACCTTATATGCTCCAAAACTACCATATGCATTGTCTTGGCAATTTTTAATAATGGCTTGCTTTTGTGCTTCTTCAATATGCAAATCATATCTTTCAACAGCAAATGCACCAATTTGAGCATAAGTTTCGTCAATTAAAGTTTCTATGCTTTTTCCTGTTAATGCCATGTATTCTAGTATTAACAAGCCCATCCAAATTCCATCTCTTTCAGGAATATGACCTTTCACTGCAATACCTCCACTTTCTTCTGCACCAATTAATACATCATCAGTAATCATATACTCGCAGATGTATTTGAATCCTATTTTAGTGGTGATAGTTTCTAAACCTAATATGCTTGCAAGTTTATCGATCTTTGACGATACTGAAAAACTTTTAATAATCTTTCCACTTAAGCCTTTGTATTTGGTTAAATACTGCATAAGCAACAAGATTAAATGGTGTGAATCAACAAAACGGCCTTTGCTGTCGAAGAAACCAATTCTGTCAGCATCTCCATCTGTAGCCAAACCACAAAGCAATTGCTCATTGTTTTTTAATAATTCTGAAAATTCTAATAAGTTTTTCAAAATGGGCTCTGGAGCAGTTCCATTGAATCCAGGATTAAAGTCACAGTGCAACAAACTAGCCTCTGGAAGAAGTTTTTTTATCACATTTTGACCGGCTCCATACATGGCATCATAAGCAAAATGAGGTGCATATGCTTTTAATTTTGCGGTGTCAAATTTTTCCTCAATTTGTTTTAAATAAATCGCTTCGAAATCTGAATATTCTATTAATCCGCTGTTAATGTAAGTTTCTAAACTTTCTGTTTTTGGCAAATCAGCGTATGAAATTAAATTCTCTAATTTCTCGATTTCTGATGGTATAACAGGTCCTCCATAATTGGCTTTAATTTTATACCCATTGTATGAAGCTGGATTGTGTGATGCTGTAATAATAACGCCCGCGTAGGTGTTTAATTTTGTATTGGCCAACGATATCATTGGGGTGCTGCAAAATCCACTTGAAAGATAAACTTTAACGCCATGAGAAGCTAGAACTTTTGCGGTGTTTTCTGCAAACATTTTTCCGCCAAAACGGCAATCATATCCGACCGTGCAAGTGTGATTGCTAGAGCTTTCTTTTAACCAAATAGCGGTTGCATGCGCAACACGAACTACGTTTTCAACGGTGTAATTGTCTGCGATTATTTCGCGCCATCCGTCGGTTCCAAATTTAATGGTGTACATATTAGTTTTTTGAGTATTTGACATAATTACTTACTTGAGTCCATTTGTATTCACGAAGGGCTTTTAAGTAGACAGCCGATTCGTTGTATGGTATTAGGTCCCTATTGATCTTGTATATGCTGAAATTAAATGCTTTTTCCAACAAAACATCTTCCAATGTTTTGAAATTTATCAGCAATTGCCATTTGGTAACCTCCTCAAACGACAAAGTATTCATTGGTTTGTTGTTTGCAAATATTTTAACAGAAAATGGGGTATAAACGATTTGATTTCCCTTTTTCTCCCAAATTTCAGTGACTTCAATTCGGGTAATGGTAATATCTAAAAGTCTATTGTGAAAATCGAAGTATTTATCACCACCAATATTGAAAAGGATTTCTTTGTTTTCGTTTAAGAATTTTTCAATACTGTGCAAACAGTTTGATCCGGGATCTTCTGACTCCGCTAAGTTTTTCTCAATTACAAAAGTCACCAATTTTGTGTTTTTAGGTTTGTACAAACCTGACACTTTCTTTTTTGAATAGAAAGCATCTTTCTTAATTGTAAAAGAGGAGGAAGGATTGCTGCTGAAATCGCGTGATCCAAACTGTAAAAGGTTGAAATGGTATCTCCTGCTGTAAATCGCATCAATATAACTCAGCTGGGCAGGTCCATTGACATTGGTTGGGATGTTTTGAGATAATAGAGGTAAGGCTTGTAAAATCTCAACAAATCCAAATGAAATTTTTCCTTTCGGTGATTCAGATAAAAATGAAATGCCGACCACTACAAACTCCGTTTTTCGGGGCGAACTGGTCCAAAGTTCATTTAAAAATAAATTGCTGGTTCTTGCGAATGAAACAGAATTGCTAGACTCTATGTTTTTAAGCGCTTCTGGAGAAATTGCAATTTGCTTTTTCGGAGAATCCCATAAAGTAATTTTTCCATCCAAAATGCCTTTGTATATTAAACTAGGCAAATGTTCAACCAAATTAAAACCAAAAGTATCTTCCTGTTCACTTCTTGCCATATGCACTAGCACTGGCATTTCTGTATATAGTTTTTTTGCCTCAGCGTTAATGCTGAGAAATAAGAACAAACTATATAAGATTCGTTTAAGCAAAGGCGTTTTCTCCAGTGATTTCCATACCTAGAATCAATAGGTGCACATCATGCGTTCCTTCATAAGTAATGACGCTTTCAAGATTCATGCTGTGGCGCATAATTGGGTATTCACCAGTAATTCCCATAGCTCCATGTATTTGTCTTGCTTCACGTGCAATCTCTATAGCGATCTGAACGTTGTTTCTTTTTGCCAAACTAATTTGTGCTGCAGTTGCTTTCCCTTCATTCATTAAATTACCCAATCTCCAACACAACAATTGTGCTTTGGTAATTTCGGTAATCATTTCAGATAATTTCTTTTGTTGCAATTGGAAACCTGCAATTGGTTTTCCAAATTGAATTCTTTCTTTAGAATATCTTAATGCTGAATCATAGCAATCCATTGCAGCACCTACCGCACCCCAGCTGATTCCATATCGTGCAGAATTCAAACAAGTCAATGGACCTCTCAATCCTTCAACATTTGGCAATAAATTTTCTTTTGGAACTTTAACATTGTCAAAAACCAATTCGCCTGTTGCACTGGCGCGTAAACTCCATTTACCATGGGTTTCTGGTGTTGTAAATCCTTCGTATCCACGTTCAACTATTAGACCTTTAACTTTACCTTGCTCATTCTTTGCCCATACAACAGCGATGTCAGCAAAAGGAGCATTGCTAATCCACATTTTGGCACCGTTCAATAAGTAATGGTCGCCCATGTCTTTAAAATTGGTGGTCATGCCCCCAGGATTGGATCCATGGTCGGGTTCTGTTAATCCGAAACAACCCATCAATTCACCTTTGGCTAATTTGGGTAAATATTTGTGTTTTTGCTCTTCGCTTCCAAATTTGAAAATAGGATACATAACCAATGAACCTTGAACAGATGCTGTAGAACGTATTCCACTATCACAACGCTCTAATTCTTGCATAATCAAACCGTAGGTGATATAGTCCATTCCACCACAACCGTATTCTGCTGGTAACTGTGGACCGAAAGCCCCAATTTCACCTAGACCACGAATGATATGGTGAGGGAATTCTGCTTTTTGTGCGTACTCTTCTATGATTGGCGACAATTCACGCTTAACATAATCGCGCACTGAATTGCGAATTAAGATGTGTTCTTCGGTTAATAAATCGTCGATGTTATAAAAGTCAGGTTGTACGTATCTGTCTTTTCCTTGGTTGCGTTCTTTAAGGTCTTCAAAATTGATAGAGGACATGCTGTATTAATATTTTTTGCAAAAATAAATATTTTACTTTGATTGCAGTCTAAAATTATTTTAAAAAATGTCAAGCCATACCAAAGGAAAAATCGCAGTAAAAAACCTAGAATTTCATTTAAGAAAAGGCTTGTATCCCTCGGAATTGCTGGTGGAGAATCATTTTAGAGTAAGTGCAATTGTGTGCTACCATGTCAATGAAATTAAAAAAGACACCTATTTAAATTATGAACGTCTAGCGGAAATTATAGATTTAGAGATGCGTAAGGACATTAATTTACTAGAATCGTTGGCTGAAAATTGCTTAAAAAACATCATGCAAGAGTGGCCATTTGCAATTTCTTCTTCTATCGTCATAGAAAAATTACACCCTGCATTTGCTAAAAACAACATGGAAGCTGTTGTGGTTGAAATGGAAATGAACCGATAATCTGTATTCAGATTTTTTCATTTTGCAACGAATCTACATTTTTGGTGTCTTATATATGTAAACCAACCAAAACATAAAAATATGTCTAATTTTTTTTTAAAATCCATTTGTATTTTATCCCTTGCCTTTACTCAACTTAGTTCTTGCAAAAAGGAAGATGAGCACGATCAAACTCATGAAATTGGGGATACTGCAAAACCGACAATTTCTATCACATCACCAAGCAGCATGCAGGTATACTATAACGGTGATACCGTTAAAATTAGTGGACTGGTTAGCGATGCCAGTTTGCACGAATTGCTAATAAAAATTCTAAAAGATTCTGATAATTCAGTGCTTTTTTCTGAAACACCAACGGTGCACGACTTAAGTACATACACCATTAAAACCAATTGGAAGTCGCAAGTATCAGACCACACCAATGCTCGCTTAATCGTTGTTGCTAAGGACCACAGTTTAAATGTAGGCTCAGACACTGTGCACATTCATATCATGCCTTAATACTATATAATTCGATAAAATTAAAGTTCTTAGGACTATATCCTAACAACTTTTTTTATTTAATTTCTTACCTTCGTGGCGTGAATTTAGTGATTAAAAAAGAAATTAAAATAAGTAGTTTAAATGACCGTGTGATAACTGCAGATATATCAATGCCTAAAAGTAAAACACCTACAGCAGTGCTGGTGTTTTGCCACGGTTTTAAAGGGTTTAAAGATTGGGGCCATTACAATTGGGTGGCTCAGAAAAGTGCTGAATCTGGCCTAGCTTTCTTGAAGTTTAACTTTTCATTTAATGGTGTAAAAACAGATAATTTGCTTGAGCTAAGCGATTTGAATGCCTTTGCAGAAAACAATTACAGCAAGGAATTAAAAGATTTACAATCTGTTATTGATTATATAGAATCCAATGCCGACGATTTAAATATTGACCCCAAAAGAATTTATTTGGCAGGCCATAGCCGCGGCGGTGGAATTGCCACACTTGCAACCTCTGAAGATAAACGCATTAAAGGTCTAGTATTATGGGCTTCATTGTCTGAATTTGATTCGTTTTTTAGACCAGAAACAATTGAAGATTGGGACAAAAATGGAGTGGTATATGCTAAAAACAGTAGAACGGGACAAGATTTGCCACTTAACAAACAGTTTTATGATAACTATTTAGAGCACAAGGCCAATTTAGATATTCGAAAAGCGGCTAAATTGATTTCGGTACCTTTACTCATTATTCATGGAGAGAAAGATGAAACAGTTCCTCTGGCACACGCAGAAGCATTTTACACTTTAGTGCCGCATTCTATTTTAATTAAGGTTGAAGGGGCGAACCACACCTTTGGAGCAAAGCATCCCTTTGATGAAGCGAATGATTCAAGCGAAATGCTTGAAGAATTGGTGGAAAATACAGTTGAATTCTGCCTCGATTAACAACTAAACTTTTGCAATTTTAGATAGTTTTTCTTCTATTTCTTTTAATATCTTCATTTGAACAGCTTGTGATTCAAATAATGATTTTATTTGCTCTTCTTGCAAAAGGTCTATTTTTTGATGTAAACTTCGAATCTGAATCTCTGCTTTCAAATTAATCAAGTAGTCGTTTTCACTTCTTTGTCTGTCTTTTTCTTCTACTCTATTCTGACTCATCATAATTATTGGTGCCTGAAGCGCCGCTATGCATGACAAGATTAAATTTAATAAAATAAATGGATAGGGATCAAATTTATAAACGCCCAAGGCTATAACATTGAAAATTATCCAAACCACCAAGACCATCAGAAATGACATTATAAATTTCCAGCTGCCACCAAAGCGGGCAACTTTGTCAGAAATCTTCTGTCCCTCAGACAATTCTTCTAGTGGGGGATTTAATAAATTTTGAACAATAAGCTGTTCTTCATTAATTGCATTTTGAACAATGCTGTGTAGTTTTTCTAAAAGTTCAGATTCCTTATTTAGAATTTGATGCATATCTTGATCTTTCATGAAACAGTATTTTTTAACAAATTTAGGTCCTTTGTTCCATTTTCAATCTAATATTTATCAGTTAAGGGCTAACGAATTAGCTGAATTACGCCCTGAATGGTCTTTATTTCTTCAGGCTTGTTCTTAATGCTATATCTGAAAATGTAATAGTAAGTTCCGGCAGAACACTCAACACCATTGTTCATTACCGTGCCATTCCAATTTTCATTTTGGGTGTTGTCATTGTCTTTATCGGCCTGGTATACCAATACACCCCAACGGTCGTATATTTTCAAGTCATACAAGGATTCATTTTCAATTAAAATATCGTATTGGTCATTATAGTTATCAATGTTTCCAGGTGTGAACACATTGAAAATCCCAAAGTCGCTGAGATGGTCATTAATCAAAATTTTACAGATTGTATCTGCACATCCAAATGGTATACTAGCAATTAGACAAACAGTGTAAGTTCCGGTATCATTGCCGTAATTTTTTTCCGGATTCTGTTCGCTAGAGGTATTGCCAGGTCCTGCTTGACCAAAATCCCAATTTAAACCAGCACTTCCAGGATTGGATAAGTTATTGAATTTGAATAATGGTGCCAATGAATTTGGATTAATATTGAAATCTGCTTTTACGCCCAATACAGTTATTGTTTTTTGTGCACTGTCTCTGCAGAAATCACCTATTTTATCTAAATAACTAGGATTTAATTTTACTATAAATTGTCCTGCCTTCTTGTATTTGTGACCGATAAGTAATCTGCGATTTGTATCCAAACTATTGGAGTCGCCAAATGACCAATAGTCTTTTTTATAAGCCGTATCACTTAGACTATTTAACTGTAAAGTGGAACCTATACAAATTGTATCAAGACTTGTTATACCTGTTTTTTTGAATGGCAAAACCAATACACTTCTATTGGTGTCTTTTTGAAATACTTTGTCTGGAAAGGTGTTATAACAATATTGATATTGCTTTGTAAATGGATTGTAAACGGTATCAATACCTATTAGACTTATGTAGTATCTGCCAGGTTTGTTGTACGTAAATTGAACATTTTGCTTGTCGAACTTTTGCAAAGTTGTTTTACCCGAATCTCCAAACTGCCATATATACTGCCTGCAATTTCTAGATTTATTAATAAAAGTTGCAGTCAAACTCTGACAACCTATCGTGTCTTTAATGAAAAAATATGGTTTAGAACCTATGACTTTTATAAAGTAGTAAGCGGTATCAACACAACCAGAAACAGTCCGAGTGGCCAAAGCCCCGGGAATACTATCCAGTGAAGTATTTATGGATTGAACCGGATTCTTTTTTAGAGATGAAAATGTGCCTTTGCCAAATTGCCAAGAATAGCTTGTAATACTGTCTAAATAAAAACCAGGACTAAATTTACGCCATGCTGGGTATTTGTTGTAAAAAGACGAATCATAAAATTGCTTCAATTCTGAACAATAAATATACTTTGAATTGAATTTTGTATTTGCCACTGGAGCCTGTATAAAAACTGAATCAGACATGGTGTCACTGCAACCCAAACTGTCAAAAGCAATTATTTTATAGGGACGTAAACCACCACTCGTGAATTTGATGCAAGGTCTAAATCGGTAAATAGGGGCTGAGGTGTCAGGGAATATCCATTTCACATAGTTTTTAGCCGTATTTCCGGTCCAATATTGTGACGTTTTCGCATCTAAAACCACTGGGTTAAAACAAATAACATCATTGATGCAATTGACGGGCTTTAAATAAGATCGACCCACCAATTTTCCGAGATAAGTATCGAATCGATATCTTTTTTCACAGCCAAAGGCTGAAGTTAATACGATGAGAATTGGGGCTTGAACAACCCCAGTATTGTATACATGCATAACCGAATCAATAATGGTATCTCTTTTGAATTCTAAGTCTATGTTTCCTTTATCTACCCAATTAATTAATAGTTTTTCATCTTTTTTATAGCGTCCATCTTTAAAGAAAAATGTCACACGGTAAGGTTTGCATTTTCCATAGACTTTAAAATAAATTGAATCTTGTTTTAATGGTCTTATTCTTAAAATTTGATTGCGGTACACGGTGTCTCTGTAAATTATAGAGTCTTTGTGTATGAATATTGAATCGTCACCATAGTGTTCAGACCAGTTTTTAACCTCTGTTTCAAACATAAAACCAATTTTGAAATCACCAACTTTTTTCGCGTCTATAAATGAAGTAAACGGCAACCAAGTTTTACCACTGTCGATTGTGAATTTCTTTGCAAATGGTTTGTAAGTCGGGCTATAGAATTCACCTGCTTGACATATAAAAAACGTGTCAGGGTCAAGAATAGGACTGCAATAGGACATGTCCACGTAGTTAGATGTAGTATCAAGACAACCTTGAACTGTGTCTGTGATTGTGAATTTAATTCTTGATTTACCTGAGTTTTTCAAGAAAGTATGTTTGTTAAACCAATCAAGAGAGGTGTTACAATTCTTGTATTTGTTGATGTCTTTAATTCTTTCTTGTATGCAATTGTCTCCATTTTTGTCTGAAATTTCCCATTTCATTTTGCAATTTGCTTTATTGGTAAACTTGGATGTTTCAAACATAAATACATCGCGGTCGCTGTAGCATTGTAAATTGTCGATTAATTTAAAGCTTGCAACAGGTCCTTTAACTCTATATGTCCCAGTTAATGTTGTTATGCAAGTTCCGCGCACTATTTCAACTTTAATGGTATGAATACCTGGCGTTCTTTTAGCCGTAAAATAAAATTCATTGTTTTTCACCAAAGGGTACAAGGCATTGTCTAAATACCATCTAATGTCATCCCTTTGTATATCGGTTATGGTGGCTAAATTAAGGCCATCGTTAGAATAACAAACAACCGTATCATCCAAGTTGATTTTTGTTGGCAGACTGTCAATTTTGACTGTAAAGTTTTGAGTCATCGTATCAACACAAACCGGATTGACGAAAGCGAGCAAGGATATTTTTCCTGATCTTGTTTTACTGTATTGTACGCATTTTGAATTGGTGATGTGGGCATTGGTGTCAACTGCACTTGTGTCCGCTATCCATCTATATCGACCTTTGTTAATTGGGTAGCTAGATGATTTATTCACCATGCAAATTTGTGCCTTGTAGCAATTAACAAAGTTCTTTGAAGCAATGAAACTAGCATCTATGGTTTGAATAATATTCAATTCTTGCGTTACACTGCTTTTACAACCCTTATTGTCTGTAAGCTCCATGCGCAAAGTATACTTATCAGCAACAGTGTAGGTATAACAAAGACTATCTCCCTTTTTGGGTAAGTTTTTGGTTTCAAAACTCCCATCCCCCCAAACAAATAAACGCTGTGTTAAAGTCTGTCCTATCTTAGCTGGACTGCTTGTGTCATAAAAGCAAATGTGGTTTCTGTTTAAACACGAGTCGCTTCGGTTGTACATATAAAAAGCAGCCTTTGGCAATCCGAAAACCTCCAATTTAAAACTATCATTCGTTACGCTGCTGTTGTTTAAGCTCGCTTGAACTTTGACTGTAATTTTTCCTTTGTTGGAATAGGTGTGACTTGGGCTGGTATTCGTTGAATTATTGCCGTCACCAAAATCCCAGTTAATACTTATTATACTGGTTCCACTAGGAGGGGTGTATGAGAAATTGCTAAGATCACCTAAGCAAACATTGACAGGCCCATTGATTTTGCCTTGAGCAAATCCAGTAATTGAGCCTATAAATAGGGTTAACAAAAAGAAAAATAGCCTAAATATACGCATCTTCGTCAAAAATACTTAAACAAATTAGGATTAAAAAATATCAAAAAAAAAATGACTTAAAAATAACAATATAAACAATACATATTGAAATAATAGGCCATTAAGAATTACTTTTGCACCCGCAAGATTTGAACCTACAACAAAACAATATCAATTCATTGGTTTCAGCCTTGGCTAAAAAAGGCTTAAAGTATGTTGTAATATCTCCAGGAAGTAGAAATGCTCCTTTGGTTATGGCCTTTCACAGACATCCTTCAATAAGATGTTTTTCTGTGGTTGACGAACGCTCGGCTGGTTTTATTGCTCTTGGTATGGCTAAGAAATTGCAAGCACCTGTTGCATTGCTTTGTACCAGTGGTTCAGCAGTTTTAAATTATTATCCGGCCATTTCAGAAGCGTATTACATGCAAGTGCCATTAATTGTATTGAGCGCTGATAGGCCACCTGAATTACTCGACCGATGGGATGGCCAAGCCATTCATCAATTTGAAGTTTTCAAAAACCATATTAGAGCTTCTTTCAATACCCCAGAAAATACTGAACAAGAACAGCATAAAACTTTCTTTGAAATTGGAACAAATGCGTATTCGATTTCGCTAGATTCAATTCCCGGTCCTATCCACATTAATATCCCTTTAAAAGAGCCTCTATACGAAAGTGTTGAATCTGTTTTTGAATATCCTGAATTTGAGTTGTCTCAAACAGTCATTCCCGATCAAATAACTGATCTACCAGTTATGGATGAAAAGTTTTTCAGCATTTTTTCTAAAATTTTAATTCTTAATGGTGCTTCAAACCCATCACACGAAACAAATCTAGCGCTCAATGCCATTAAAGAACAAAGTTCAGTCGTTGTTTTAAGTGATGTTATTTCTGGTAAACATTCTGAAAATTCTTTTCAAAATTGGGAAGCCATACTTTTGAATGCCAACGAGACTCAAAAACTAGATTTGATCCCAGACCTGCTTATTACAACAGGTAAGATGGTCTTGAGTAAAGCGCTCAAAAATTTACTAAAAAATTCTGAGATCAAAATGCATTGGCACATAGCTGAAAATGGATATTGTGCCGATACATTTTTTAGCCAGCCAAAGGTTTTTAAATTAAGTGATCTTGGATTTTTTGAACAGTTTAATAAGCATTTACCAGAGCTTGTAAATATGGATTATTCGAATGCTTGGCTCAAATATTCGCAATCCCAATATGAAAAAGCACGAATTCTAACGGCAGATGATTATAATGAGTTTAACTTGATGGCGAAAGTATTGAAGGCATTGCCTTCTGAGACGCTCAACTTAAATATTGCCAACAGTATGAGCATTCGCTTGGCAGCTTATAATTTAGAATACATGAGTCCCAGTTGGAATATATATTGCAATAGGGGTGTAAGCGGCATTGATGGCTGCACTTCTACCGCTGTAGGTATGGCATTAATAGACCGTTCTCCCAATTATTTAATCACTGGTGATTTGGCTTTTCTATATGATATAAATGCTTTTTTCTTAAACGAAATACCGAATAACTTAAAAGTTGTTATTATGAATAATGACGGTGGGGGAATATTTAAAAATATTGAAGGGCCAAGTAAAATGCAAGAATCAAATCCATTCTTATATACCCCGCATCAATACAATGCCAAGCATTTAGCGAGTCATTACAATATCAGGTATATAAGCGCTGAAAACCAAGAGCAATTTGACTCGGGACTGAATGAATTTATTCAATTTCAAGGGATTTGTCTCTTCGAAGTATTCAGCGACAGCGACCACAATACAAATTTTTTTAACCAATATAAACAGATACAGATATGAGTCAAAGAGAATGGCAAACCATTAAGACCTATGATGAAATATTATTCGAATATTTCGAAGGAATAGCCAAAATCAGCATTAACAGACCGCGTTACCACAATGCATTTACACCTAAAACAAACATCGAAATGATAGATGCCATGGATTATGCAAGGGAGCATGAAGATATTCAAGTGGTGGTGCTAACCGGCGCTGGCACTGAAGCGTTTTGCAGTGGAGGTGATCAAAACATCAAAACTATTGGTGGTTACAAAGATGAAAATGGTACCCCTAGATTAAACGTGCTCGAATTGCAAAGAAAAATAAAGTCATTGCCCAAACCGGTTGTTGCCATGGTGAATGGCTGGGCCATTGGTGGTGGTCATGTTCTTCATGTGGTATGCGATTTAAGTATTGCTTCAGACAATGCACGATTTGGACAAACTGGTCCTCGAGTAGGCAGTTTCGATGCAGGTTTTGGAAGCAGTTATTTGGCTAGAATTGTTGGTCAAAAAAAGGCACGTGAAATTTGGTTCCTTTGCCGACAATATACCGCTCAAGAGGCTTTAGACATGGGATTGGTTAATTGTGTTGTTCCTCAAGCACAATTGGAAGATGAAGTTGTAAAATGGTGTCATGAAATGATGCAGATGAGTCCTATCGCTTTGCGTATGATTAAATACGGACTCAATGCTGAGTTGGATGGACAGGCTGGAATACAAGAATTGGCAGGAAGTGCAACTTTATTGTATTACTTTACTGAGGAAGCGCAAGAAGGAAGAAACGCCTTTATGGATAAAAGAAAACCAGACTTCAAGAAGTTTCCAAAATTCCCATAACACATAAAAATTATACAATAAAAAAGGCGTCAATTGACGCCTTTTTTATTTAATTCTCTTTGCTAAGTTCTGAACGCAATTCGTTACTGGTCTTTGTGCTGCCATCGTGGCTCCATCCAGGTGCTTTTAAAAGATAATTTACTTTTTGCTTTATTGTTCCTGGTTTTGAAACATCATGCTTGATTTTGATCCATTCGTTGAACACAACTTTTATTGGATTATACGTTTCTAATGAACTGGTCAATCCATATTTTGGTTTTTCGTCTTCTTCTTGAAAGGTTCCAAATAATTTATCCCAAATAATTAACACTTGTCCCATGTTTTTGTCAAGATATTTTATATTGCTGGCATGATGTACCCTATGGTGTGAAGGGGTTACAAATATGCTTTCATACCATTTAGGAAATTTGCCTATAAGTTCAGTGTGTAAGAAAAATTGATAAAACTGGTTAATTGCATAGATAAACATTATGCTCAGTCCATCAAATCCAACAAATGCAATTGGAATGTAAAAAACAAATCGGTAAAATGGCTGCAACACTGATGAGCGCAAGGCAACTGTGAAGTTGTATTTTTCAGAACTGTGGTGGTTGCTGTGAACTGCCCAAAGCAAGCGATTATAGTGCTCAGAACGGTGCAGCCAGTAGAAACAAAAGTCTTGGCCAATAAAGACAATAAACCATGCTGCAATTGGGAATTTATTGAGTAAGTTTGGTTCAACAACGGCATGGTTATTACACCAATTCAATATACCTAATGTAACAAATTTTAGCGCTAAATCGATTAAGCCACCCAAAATACCCAAAGAAATGCTGACAAGACTATCTTTTAAGTTATAATTGTTCTTGTTTTTCTTTTTGCCAATGGCGATTTCTGAAACAATAAATACAAGATAAACAGGGAGAGAAATTGCAAATAAAATTCCTTCTTTTGACATCTAAGCAAAAATAAACTTTTTTCAATAAATCCTAAATGATTTAAATCAAATTGCCTTGTTTTTCAATTTGGATATATTCATGGTCAATAAGCCACGGACCTTTTCTTGCAGCGCCAGTTGCCAACACATCGCAAACTTCATTTTCTACATTTCCAGCATGGCCCTTAACCCAATGGAATTTTACATTGTGGGTTTTGTAAAGGGGCATAAAGCGCTTCCATAAATCAATGTTTTTTTTGTTCTTCCATCCAATTTTTTGCCAGCCAAATATCCATTTTTTTTCAATTGCATCACAAACGTATTTGCTGTCAGTGTATACATGGATTTCAATATCTGGTTTTTTAATTGATTCTAACGCAGAAATGACGGCCAACAATTCCATGCGGTTGTTGGTGGTGTGTTCAAATCCTTGAGACAACTCTTTTCTTGCTTTTCCCCACAACATGACGATGCCATAACCACCTTTCCCAGGATTTCCAATGGCAGCGCCATCGGTATAGATGATTAATTTTTGTTCTAAACTCATAATACTTCAGCTACAACAAAGGTGCTCCCTCCAATAAATATAAGGTCGTGCTCTGTTGCATTGTTTCGAGCCGCTTCAAATGCACTGTTAACACTTAAATACGAGGTGCCAGTTAAACCAAGAAGTTCACATTCATCTTTTAAAAGCTCAGCACTTAAAGCCCTCGGCAAATTTGGTTGACAAAAATAATAAATGGCTTCTTTCGGTAACAATTCAATTACGGGTTTGCGGTCCTTGTCTTTTACCATGCCAAAAACGATGTGTAGTTTTTGGTGTTTCTCTTGTTTTAACTGTTGGATAACCAAGCGCAATCCATGGGCATTATGGCCTGTATCTGCAATGGTTAATGGCTTTTTGTTTAATATTTCCCAACGGCCTCTAAAGTTGGTCAAGCGCCTAACATTTTGCAAAGCCTTTGCTGTGGTAAAATCATTAAAAGGCAATCCCAAAGATTTTAAAACTTCAATGGATTGTAAAACGGTAACACTGTTTTTTTCTTGATAAATACCTTTTAAATCGGTTTCTATTTCTGTGTTGTAATACCGAACATTTGTGTCAGCAAAATAGATTGGAGAGTCTGTTGATTTTGCTTTTTCGATAAAAACAGAATCGGTTTCTTTACTGCTTTCGCCTATAACTACAGCGATTTTGTGCTTTATAATTCCCGCTTTTTCATACGCGATTTTTTGTAGAGTATCTCCTAATAAATCACTGTGGTCCATTCCTATATTGGTTATAACCGATAGTATAGGATTGATAATATTTGTGCTGTCTAATCGACCGCCTAATCCTGTCTCAATGATTGCATATTCAATCTCTTGTTTTGCAAAATAATCAAAACACATGGCAACTGTGATTTCGAAAAAAGAAGGTTGAATTTCCTGTAAATATGGGGTTATTTTTTCAGTAAAATCAATTACAAATTGCTCTGTAATCATTTCGCCATTCACACGAATTCGCTCCCTTAAGTCTTTAAGGTGGGGAGAAGTGTAAAGGCCTGTTTTATATCCATGTGCTTGAAATATCGCTGAGAGCATATTGCTGACGCTACCTTTTCCATTGGTGCCTGCCACATGAATGCATTTGAATTTATTTTGGGGATTCCCCAAAATATCACAAAGTTTCAGGGTGTTGTTAAGATCGTTTTTTATGGCTGATTTACCATCACGGGTAAAGTAGGGAAGGCGCGCATATAAAAAATCTACTGTTTCTAAATAAGTCATTAACAAGTTTAAACCTTTATTTTAGTTTAAAGGTAAAGGTTATAGTTCCCTCTACGCTTATCGGATTTGTAGCAGCATTAAAGCTTGAACTTCTCAAGTAATTTACAGCAACATTTTCCAAGCAATCTGATGCCCTAGATAATGGACTTACATTGTCGTAGCGAATTTTACCATCCGGAAGCAAAGTAACTTCTAAAACCACTTTCCCTTCTTCGTTGCAGTTGTTTTTACCAGAACCCAATCTGAAACTTCTTCCACTAAATGAATGGGTGGTTCCTGTAGCTCCAGTTCCTGTTCCTCCAACCTGACCTTTTGGGTCTCCGCCATTAACACCTTTTGGGTCTCCTTGTGGACCAAGTTTATCACCATCTCCAGCGTTTTGCTGTTTTTGCGTGCTTTTGCCTCTATTTAGCGCAGCTAATGCATCATCAACCGGTTTCGGTTTTTCAGTTGGAGTTGCTTGGCTTTGACCTTTGGTGTCGCTAGCCTTTTTAGTCGCTACAGCATCTTGATCAGTTGTTTGTTCATCAGCCTCAGAAGATTGTGGTGTGCTCGCGGAGCTTGCTTCACTCTCCGCAGAAATTGGAATTAAGTCTGGCCCACCATTGTCTGGTTCACCTAGGCTAACTGCTACAGCGCCATCTTCAGGTTCAATTGGCTTTTCTAATTCATAATGGAAATTGTAAAGCCAAAAAATCAAAAACATACCTAAGCAAATTAAAGCTGTGGAAGTTCCTGAGATGAATTTGTTTTTTTGATTGGTTTTTAATTCCATTTTAAATCACTTTTTTTTAATCTTTTATACCTTTGATATTCAAAAGGTAAACGAAAAGAAATCATTTCTTATTTGCTACAAATATCCATACAAATTTCAGGATAAGATTTTGAACTTATTCACAGAATCTAATATATTAAACGCTTTGTTGCGTCTAAAATTGTATTTATTGAGCGATTGTGACTTCAAACCATTCACCGTTCTGAATGACAGTTGCTGTTTGACCTTTTTTAATTAAGTCATCGGCATGGTATTTTGCATTGCCTTCAATTCGATAACGGGCAATTGTTTTATTTTGGATTTCAATTGGAGCAACGGTTTCAACAACCACCGGTTCGATGCTTGATGTGCTCGATTCAATAACCTTAACTGCATCATCTGTTTTGGTTTCTATGGCAATTGTTTCAGAAGTAGGCGTTTCTTCAACCCAAACTTGTGTGTCTAGGTTTGTAGATTCAAGTACCTGATTGCTTTGTGTTTCAGGTGTGCTGACTTCTATACTTGGTAATACTGAAGCTTCTTGCACATTGTTGGTTTTGGTCTCAACCCCTAAATATATAAAATGAGTAAGCAATGCCACAGATGCTGCAACCAACCATGGCTTTAAGCCTTTTTTAGGTAATTCAATGGATACAATTGGAGTCCTGTCCACAACAGATTCCGTTGTTTTAGATTTCACTTCAAGGGCAATTTCTTCTTTTTGTTCAGCAAGTGAATGTACTTGAAGAATATTGATAGGACTTAATCCATAACTTTCAATAGATAAATTGATGTTTGCGTTTGGCGCAAACCAAATGCTGTTTTGACCCTTGTGAAAAGTGCCTAATTTCCCAAATGACTTGTTGTTGTTGTTCTCAATTTCTATGCGTATTTGTTCAATTGCTGATTTGCAATATTCTAATGCTTCATTGTAAGTTAAACTTTCTGATTTTTGAATAGCACTTACCAACAAACCATCATTTTGAACCAAATGAGGATTGAAAAAAATATGTTTTGCAAAAGGTTTAATAAGATCCTTTGAGGCATTGAAATTACATGGACTGTCTCTGACGATAAATCCACCAAAATCTGGCAGAATTACACATTCATGGCGGTGTAGTAACTGTTCAATAGTTCTCTCAATTGTTGTCTTATTCGCGTGCATTTTGAAAACTCAAAAATAAGAAAAAATAATTATTTTTAAAGGATAAATTTAAAACAATCTTGAAAAGTGCGAATACCTCTTAATTGGGCATGTTTAAGCGCTGAGAAGCAAGCTTACAGGTCAGTGCTTTTAGAATCTATACCCAATCCAAACAATGCAAAGTCATACTTTACAGGATCGTTCGGATCCATTTTTTGAAATTTTTTGGTTAACTCTATGGCTGTTTTCCAATCACCTTTATCAGAAGTAATGAGTCCTAGTTTCTTTGCTTGCTTCAAAACATGCACATCGAGTGGACAGATTAACTGACTTGGCGAAATGGAATTCCAAATTCCAAAATCAACACCAAAAGAATCCTTTCTAACCATCCATCGCAAGTACATGTTTAATCTCTTGCAAGCACTGCCACCCATAGGGTAAGCTATGTGTTTCTTTGTTCTGTTAATGAAATATTCACTGTTTTCGTATGCCAATCGGAATCCATTTAAACAGTTTTCAATCGTTTTGTCTTTGGGTTTTAAATGTTTTGAAAAGCTGTATTCCAAACCTTCACCATCCTTGTATAGTGATTGAATAAAAGCAATAAGCGAAAGTAAATCGCTATCGTTAAAAGTCCTGTGAACAAAACCGAGTGCTTTTTTTAGGTCTTTTTCTTGATGGTTCAATATGAAATCATGCGGTGAATGGTCAAAAATCTCAATCAGTTTATCCCCACTCCTAATTATCGAGACCCTCTGTCCCCATGAAATGAGGGCTATAAAAAAGGCTATGATTTCAATATCTTCTTTTTTGCTAAACCGGTGTGGAATGGAAATTGGATCGTCTTTAATAAAACCCAATTGGTTGTACTGTTCGTGTTTTGAATCTAAGAAGACTTTTAGGTTTTTCATTTAATTTCGGAGGCAAATATATTGAACTTAGGATAGCGTTAGGCAAATGGATTTCAAAAAAGATGAAACTAGACATATATTTATAAATGGTTAATATCCTTTTAGTCTACTTATTGATAAGTTTATTTTTTTTGTGTTCCTTTGCCTCCAATGAACCACTGGCTTTTGAAATCTGAACCCGTTAAATATTCTTGGGATCAAATGCTCAAAGACAAAAAAACTTTTTGGGATGGAGTGCGCAATTATCAAGCGCGAAACAACCTAAAAGAAATGAAGAAAGGTGACCTTTGTCTTTACTACCACAGCAATGAAGGAAAAGAAGTTGTGGGTATTGTAAAAATAGTAAAAGAGTTTTACCAAGATCCGACAACCGAAGACACCAATTGGGTTGTAGTGGATGTAGCCCCTTTTAAATCTTTGAAAAAGCCAGTGACCTTGGAAACAATAAAGTCTGATAATCGTCTTGAAAATATAGGTTTGGTGAGGCAAGGTCGTTTGAGTGTTATGAAATTAACCGCACACGAGTTTGATGTAATTTTAGAATTGTCTGAAAACTAATGGAAGAAAAACTCTTATACGACCACCAAAAATTAAATGCCACTATCAACCGATTGGCCTATGAATTAATTGAAAACCATGAGCAGTTTGCCCAAACAGCCATTATTGGTTTGCAACCAAGAGGAATATTATTGGCGCGTATTATTCGACAAAGAGTTGAAGAGATCATAAAATGTAAAATAAAATACGGCGAATTAGACATTACTTTTTTTAGAGATGACTACCGAATCAATGACAAACAATTGGTAGCAAGTCCGATTCACATTCCTTTTAGCACAGAAAATTTGAACATCATTTTAATTGATGATGTATTGTATACTGGTCGCAGTATCAGAAGTGCAATGGATGCACTTGTGGGATTTGGTAGACCAGCCAAAATAGAGCTTTGTGTATTAATAGATCGAAAATTTAACCGTGAGAATCCTGTAGCTCCTGATTATGTAGGTAAAACTGTTGATACCCGCGGACATGGTCAAAAAGTGAAAGTAGAGTGGGAAGAGAAAAATTATAAAGTTTGGTTGATTAACGAATGACACAATTATCTGTAAAACATCTTTTAGGAATCAAAGATCTCAAAGAAGAAGACATTCAGCTTATTTTTGAGACTGCTGATAATTTTAAAACCATTATCAACAGACCAATTAAGAAAGTACCTTCTCTTAGAGACATAACTGTTGCCAATTTGTTTTTTGAAAACTCAACAAGAACAAGAATCTCTTTCGAATTGGCTCAAAAGCGCTTAAGTGCCGATACGATTAATTTTGCATCATCATCATCTTCTGTTTCAAAAGGTGAGACACTCATTGATACCGTGAAAAATATTTTAAGCATGAAAGTTGATATGGTGGTATTGCGCCATCCAAGTCCTGGGGCTTGTATTTTTCTTGCAAAACATATTGATGCTACCATTTTAAATGCAGGAGATGGTACCCACGAACACCCAACTCAAGCCTTACTGGATGCCTATTCAATCAAGGAGTCTTGTGGTGATGTTGCAGGTAAAAAAGTTGCAATTATTGGCGATATACTTCATAGCCGTGTGGCTTTATCTAATATTTACTGTCTACAAAAATTGGGCGCAGAGGTAATGGTATGTGGGCCTAGTACATTAATCCCTCGACATATTGAACAATTGGGGGTTAAGGTTGAACACAATTTAAGAAAAGCTTTGGAATGGTGTGATGTAGCCAATATGCTTAGAATTCAATTGGAGAGACAAGACATCAAGTATTTCCCTAGTCTGAGGGAATATAGCATGCAATATGGTCTTACGCTTGATCTATTGGATAGTTTGGGTAAAGACATTACCATCATGCACCCAGGGCCTATTAACCGCGGAGTTGAAATAACAAGTGAAGTTGCCGACAGTGATTACAGCATTATTCTCGATCAGGTAGAAAATGGTGTAGCCATAAGAATGGCCTGCATGTTTTTATTGGCCAACCATAAGGATTCATAAATACATGAGCAATCCGATATTAGTTGAAATTACAAGAGGAGGCGTTTTAGAAAGTTTCCACAGAGGCGTTATTTGCATCGTTAATCAAGAGAACGAGGTTTTATATTCAGTTGGTGATACCCAACAAATTTGCTTTCCGCGATCTGCTCTAAAATTTTTCCAGCAAATTCCTCTCTTGTGTTCAGGTGCCGGTGAACATTTTGGTTTTACAGAAAAAGAAATAGCTCTTTTTTGCGGGTCCCACAACGGCGAGCACAAACATGTTGACACAGTGCGTTCAATTCTAAGTAAAATTGGTTTGGATGAATCCTATTTATTGTGCGGCCCACAAATGCCAACACTGAAGGACGATCAATATGAAATTATTAAAAAAGATTTAAAGCCTTTAAGAATTCACAACAACTGTTCTGGAAAACATGCTGGTTTCTTGGCCTATTGTGTTTTTAATAATTGGCCTACAGAAAATTATATCGACCCAAACCATCCCTTGCATTTGGAGATTTTAGAGGTTATTTCTGAATTTCATGAATACCCTAAAGAGAAGATTCAGCAAGGTATCGATGGGTGTTCAGCGCCTATATTTGCTTTTCCTGTTTTTAATCAGGCAGTGGCTTATAAAAATTTGATTTATCCTAGTAAATTTAATGATTCGGTTCAGAAAGCTTGTAAAACCATGGTCGATGCAATAGTTAATTACCCTGAAATGATTGCTGGCGAAAAAAGATATTGCACCGATTTGATGCGTCAATCAAATGGGAAATTAATTGGAAAAACTGGCGCTGATGGCGTGTATTCAATCGGAATCAGAGAGATGAATTTAGGTATTTGTATTAAAGTAGATGACGGCAAAATGGGACCTCAATACAATATTGCTCAAGCAGTAATTGAACAACTTCATATTTTAAGTGATGAAGCCAATTCGTTGTTGAGAACCTATGTTGAGCAAGAAAATAAGAATTTTGGCGGTTTAGTGACTGGCGAAACCTATGTATCTGAAAATGTGAAAGTGGTTTTAAAAGGACAGCAAGCCTAAAGATTTAAATACTTTAAAGACAATATCTTTCAATAAGCCACGAAGCTAATTCTTTTCCTTGGTAACTTTTGTCGATAAGCACATTGTCTGATTCTATGTGTTTTCCAACTTAAAACGTATTCAAATTTCATAGACCACAAATACCAATGAAATTTCCAGAATCTAATTACCTATGCATTTATAATTTTGATGATTCTTTTCAGCCAATCAAGTTTTCCAAACAACCTTATCATATTTCACCATTTAAATAACAAGTCTGATTCTTGATTTTATAAATTAGTTCCTCATATATGGGGGGTTCAAGTGCAAGTTTTTTAGATTCAATGACTATGAACTCAGTTAAGGATTCGATTTCAGTTTGCTTACCAAATAAATAATCGCGGTGCATGCTAGAAGAGCTGTTGTCTGGAAGTTTCAAGAATTGCTCAATGTGCAAGTCTAAGATGTTTTCAGGCAATAGGATGCCAAGCTGTCTTGACAGTTGTATAATTTCCTTCATTAAACCTTTTAACCGATTTAAATGGTTTTCATTCTCAGCAATATCTTTTTTACTCAAATTATATGCAGACGTATAGGTTGCAATAGGGGAGATGAAGGTAAATTTTCTCCAAATATGTTCATCAATATTTGACACACAGTGCGCGTTTATTCCTACGTTGACCAATAATTTTTCAAATTCCAGCAGCACAGTTTTATTTGACCCATCGTTTCCGAAATACAATGAATGTTGCTTGCTATCCATGAGCACCTGGCCAGGGCGCTCTAGTTTGCTGACGATATAAATAAATGCAGATGAAATAATGGCAGTTCTAAATCTATGCTTCAAATAATCGGAATGTTTAATGCCGTTCAGCAAAGGAACAATTAAAGTTTTATCTGAAACGGTAACTGCAATCAAGTCACACATTGATTCAAGGTCATAGCTTTTACAAGCTAATACCACTGCATCCATAATCGGGAAATTTGCGCAATTGTCGGAAGATTTAAAGGGGTAAGCAACCGTATTTCTATTAGGTTCAATAAGCTCTATTCCATTTTCATTAATCGCTTCAAGGTTTTTACCTCTGCATAAAAAATAAATTTCTATATCTGGATTTGACTCAGCAAACTTTGCCAATTTTGCACCAATAAAACCACCGACACCACCAATACCTGCAATTAATACCTTTTTTTTCATGCTAAAAATGGCTTGAAATTAAAATCTGATTTTAATACAGAATAGTGCATAGAATCAAGAAATTGCCCCTCAAAATAACAATCCTCTCTAAAATGTCCCTCTTTTGTAAATCCATTTGCTTGCAACAGTGAAATACTTGCTTGGTTGGCTGGATCAACAACTGCTGCAATTGAATGTAAATTTAAATGGGTAAATCCAAAATGCATAATGGGTTTTAAAATTTCACGCATGACACCATTTTTATGGTTTGGTTTATTCAATATATAACCTATCTCAGCTCTGAAATTATCAGGTTGCATGCGCACATATCCAATAATTCCTATGATTTTATGGTCATTTTTATAGGAGATTCCCCAATTAACGCTGTCGTTTTCTGCATAACCCTTTTGCAATGTTTGTATGTGCAAAAAGGCTTCTTCTTTAAGTTTACAAATCGGTCTCGGAATAAAACGCATGAGTTCAGGATTTGAACGCATTTCAAAAACTTCTTCTACATCAGAATCCATTATTTCTCTTAAAATAAATCGTTCGGTTTCTATAATTGGAAATGCTTTCATTGCTTTGTCACTTGCCTTACAAATGTAATGAATAAACACATTTTAAAATATTAATTGAATGGTTTTAAACGAAAAGAAATGACTTTGCTCGTAAAGTGATTTTAAGTTGTAGTGAGTATTTTCTTGTCTTCAAATTTACACCTCAATAAGTAAATGAAAACAAATAAACTAGCACTGCCAGCCGCAATAAATAGGGCATTCGCGCCCAATTGCATCCAAACAATTCCAGCAATTAAACTAGCGAATAAACTAAAGATGCTTTGCAATGCTGAATATGTTCCAATTGCTGTACCTGTTTCTTCTTCTTTGCAGTTGTTGCTAATCCATGCTTTTGAAATCCCCTCGCTTGCAGCGGCAAATAAACCATAAATTAAAAACAAAAAGACAAATGCAAGTTCTTCGACAAAACAACCCATTCCAATATATACCCCTGCAAATAGGATGATTCCTGTTAAATACATTTTTTTCAAACCAATTTTATCCGCCAAGATTCCCAAAGGATAAGCAGCCATTGCGTATACTAAATTGTAGAAAATATACAAACCAATTACCCAAGTATCATTCAGCCCCTCTGCTTTTGCTTTTAAAAGTAGAAAAACATCGCTGCTGTTTATAAGGGTAAACAATAGCAATCCTTTAAGCAACTGTTTGTATGAATCGGTACTCGTTTTCCAATAGCTTAAAAATCCGATAAATGAGTATGTTTTAGGTTTAACGCGTTCTGTTTTCTTGTCTTTTAAATAAAACGAAATTAGCACTGCCAAGCTACCTGGAATTAATGCGACAATGAATAGTGTTTTATAAGCATTGGGATGGTAATATAAATATATCAAACCTATGCTTGGGCCTATCACAGCGCCAATTGTATCCAATGATCTATGAAATCCAAAAACTTTACCCTTGTTTTCTTTGCTAGATTCAGCAGACAATATTGCATCACGTGCTCCAGTTCGAATTCCTTTTCCAAGTCGGTCAAGCGTTCGCATGCCAAAAACCCAAAGGGGAAAAACAAAAGCGACCATTAGAGGTTTTGATACGGCACTCAATAAATAACCTAAACGAACAAAGGGCACCCGTTTGCCACTTTCGTCTGACCATTTGCCAAAATAACCTTTACTCAATCCAGCACTGGCTTCGGCAATTCCTTCTAGTAGTCCAATAAACACCACTGAAAAGCCTATGGATTTTAAGTACATTGGCATAATAGGATATAACAATTCGCTCGACATGTCTGTGAACAGACTTATCAAAGAGAGAATCCATATGCTTTTAGTTATAGCAGACATCCCAAATGCAAATTCAAGGAATTCGAATTATCCCAATAAAGAAACACCAATAATTTTTCCAATGCCAAAGGTTATTGCAGCAGCAATTAAACCAAATAAAACCTGTCTAAAACCGGAAAACCAAACGCTTTTTCCAGTAAACAGAGTAATTGCTGCACCTATAATAAACAAACCTAAACCACTAAGTATCGTACTGAAAATAATTGCTTGTGTTCCGCCTAAAAAGAAAAATGGAATAACGGGTAATATTGCACCCATTGCAAACAATATAAATGAACTAACTGCAGCTTCCATTGCTGACCCTTTTAAGTCCTCAGCATTAATGCCAAGCTCTTCTTTAATCAATACCTCGTGCGCATGCTCTTTGTTTTGCATGATATCAGAGGCCATTTTTCTAGCCTGCTCCTCTGGAATACCCTTAGACATATAAATGAGCGCCAACTCTTTTTCTTCGCCTTCTGGATTGTTCTCCAATTCATCCATTTCCAATTGCATTTGGTTTTCGTAAAGTTCTTGCGAGCTTTTTACAGATATCCATTCGCCCAATGCCATCGATAAGGCACCTGCCAATAAACCTGCCATACCGGCTAATAAGACTTCTTTTTGCCCGCTGCTTGCGCCTGCAATGCCCATTACCAAACTAAAATTTGAAACCAATCCATCATTTCCACCTAATACAGCAGCTCTTAATGCATTTCCGCCCACCGAACGGTGCCTTTTTTCAAAACGGGCCAAATTTGAACCTGAAATATTTGGACTGTGGTTTAATATGTTTTTAAGAATGGTGACATGGGCAGTATCTGATAAAGATTCTTCAGTTTTTGTTTTTTTTCTGGCGTTAACAACCGACGAAGAAATACTTTTTTCGGTATCTAGCAATACCCCTAAAACATAGTCGTATCCCATTACTTTGCCAATTTGTTTTAGGATTTTCGCTCTACTTGATGGACCAGGCATATTGTTGATGTCCATAGCATTTTTTTGCATAAAAGCCTGGGCGTGTCCATATTCAATCTCACTCATTTGATGAAAAATATTGGCAACATTTGCATCGTCTTCGTGTTCTGCCAATATTTTATACAAAAAACTTGCATCAATTTCTGTTTGTATATTTTTTAAATCAATCATTTATTTGGGTTCAATTTTCTAATACAAAGTTAAGTATTTACTTATAAATACGCTTGACTTGTTTGTTTTTAAAGTATTTAACGGCTTCTAAGATAAGCAGCACAATGCTTGCGCCAAATATGGATATAAGAAAGTGGTAAGTTCCTGGGTTTTGAAAACTAAAAAGTGTTTGCAAGTAAGGAATGTTGAGAGTTAAAAGTAGCATTGATATTGCAGCAAAAATGATCAATAATAAAGATTTGTTGTTTTCTTTTAGGACAGAAATCACACTTCTTGTTTTTGAAAGATTGCTTAGGATTAAGAATATATTTCCAATAATTAAAGCTGAAAAACTTATAGCTCTGGTCTCAAATTCGGTATGTCCTTCTTTAATTGTAAATAGATAAACAGCCAAAACAAATAACAACAATAGCCCACCTTGTAAAATACTTTGTGTGATTTTTTTTCGTCCAAAAAAGGTGTCTGTCAAATGTCTAGGTTTTCTGCTCATAATATCTGACTCTTCTTGTTCAGATTCAAAAGCAATTGAGCAAACAGGATCAATTATTAATTCTAAAAAAACAATATGAACCGGAAGTAATATAATTGGAAGGTTTTCGAAAAATGCTGGAATTAATGATAAGCCGATAATAGGCACGTGGATGGCCATGATATAGGTCATTGCTTTTTGAAGGTTGTCATAAATTTTTCGACCTCCTCTAATGGCGGAAACGATAGAAGCGAAATTGTCATCCAATAAAACGATAGAGGCTGATTCACGAGCAACATCTGTTCCTCGTAAGCCCATTGCTATCCCTATGTGAGAAGCTTTTAATGCTGGTGCATCATTAACACCATCTCCCGTCATCGCAACAATATGCCCTTGCTTTTTTAATGCAGTGACAATACGAAGTTTTTGTTCAGGAATAACTCTAGCGAAAATACTGATAGAATTGATGACCTTTTCCAATTCATCATCCTTTAATGTCTTGAGTTCTTCTCCAGTCATCATTTTACCTAATTCACTTAAACCAATTTGGTCACCTATGCTTTTGGCGGTAACAGGAAAATCGCCTGTAATCATTACGACCTTTATACCAGCAGTTTTACATTCGATTAATGCTGCCTTAACCTCAGGTCTTATTGGGTCTTCAAACCCTAAAAACCCTAGAAATTCAAATTGGAAATCTGTTTGTTTTTCGGGGAGTTCTTTTAAATGTGATTTTGAATGTGCAACCCCAATAACCCTTAATCCTTTAGCGGCCATTTGAGTCATTTCTGATTTTAGTTTTTCGAGCGTTTGACCCTCAATTTTACACAAGCTCATTATTGCCTCCGGTGAACCTTTACAAGAGATATTGTAGTTTCCCGTTTCATCTTCATTCACACGTGTCATGGCAAACAATTCTTTGCTTAGTGGGTATTCCTTGATTAGTTTTGGTTTTTTGATTTCATCATTATTGGTGTTCAAATGATTGAATATCGCCTGCTCCATTGGGTCTATTGGATTGGTTTGTGATGCCAGCATGGCCGTAAAACACAAGAAATAAATTTCATCTTTTTTTAGATTAAAGTCTTGCTTTATATAGCTCGTGTTGTCTTGGAAAATGGAAACCAACTCCATTTTATTTTGGGTAATTGTTCCTGTTTTATCACTGCACAACACACTGGTAGATCCTAGTGTTTCTATTGCATTTGCTTGCCGTGATAAAACATTTTTCTTTGAAAGTCTCCAAGCACCTAAAGCCAAAAAAACAGTTAGTACAACAGGAAACTCTTCAGGTAAAATAGCCATAGCTGATGATAGGCCACTTAACAATGACTTTATAAAGTTTCCTCTAGTTTCATAATACGCTACTACAACAACAACACTGATAAAACCGCCAATTATAAATAGGTTTTTAATGAGCTTTTTCATTTCAACTTGTAACCTAGTTGTTTCTGGTTTTATGTCTTTTAATGAACTTCCTATTTTCCCAAATTCGGTATGTACACCTATTGCGCTAACTTTGGCTTTAGCTTTTCCTTGGATTACCAAACTACCGCTGAATATTGGCATTTGGTTTTCTTTTAAAACAGGCACTGATTCGCCTGTTAATAATGATTCGTCAATAATTAAGTGGTTGGAATCTAAAACTACAGCGTCGGCAGATACTCTATCTCCTTCATTGAGCACTATGACATCATCTACTACAATCTCTCTTGAGGGTATCCTTTGGGTCTTTCCATCTCTTAAAACCAAAGTCCTTGGTGACGATAGCTTTTTAAGAGAGTCTAGCGCCTTCTCGGTTTTTTGACGCTGGTAAAATGTGATGAAAATGATGATAAAAATACTTGAAAACAAAATAATGCCTTCGCGGTAATCACCTAATGTTATGTATAAGATTCCACATGCCAACAAGAGCATGAACATTGGTTCTTTAAATACACTGAGTGCTATTTCTAAAACAGTCTTTGTTTCAGTATTAGGCAATTCATTGTATTCACCATTCTTAAGTTTAAGCTGAGCCTCTTTATTGGTTAATCCCGCGTCCATAGTAAATACAAAGTTAAGTTACTTTGTTCCACTTGGTGTTTAAATAAACATTAATAAAAATTCACAATTCCAGTTTCAACATCATACAAACCACCAACTATTTTTATTTTCCCAGCAGTTTCTAATTCAGCAATTAATGGACTCTCTTTTTTAATTCTTTCTATTGTTAGGAATACGTTTTGTTCCGATACTTTATTTACGAATTCTAAATTTGAACCATTTCGGTTTAATGTGAAAGTTGTTTCACTGTCAATGGCAGGTTGGATTTTGTTAAGTAGGGTGGTTAAGTTGCCTAATTTAACATGGTTGCAAGCTCCAATTATTGCGCCACATTTCGTGTGTCCTAATACAACAATTAATTTC
>JBIKPR010000009.1:0-48824 GCA_044357345.1 Bacteroidia bacterium | reverse complement strand
AATTTTACTTTTTTAGAGTTTGAATTTGAGCACAAATACACAATAAGTATAAAATCCTAAGCCTTGCAACTATCTTATAACCAAATATATAAAAGCATTTCTGATTAATCAATAAGTTATCAAAAAAATTAAAAAATATTTGTAAACAACTTAATTACAGGGAGATGCTTTTTTAGTCAATTGCCGATATTTGAAAATACCCCTAAGAACAGCAGCAAAAAGCAGATATTTAAATAGAATCCAAAAGAAAATAATGCATTAAAACATGCATAAAATGAACTCAATTAAGAAAGATGTATAATGAAGTAAAACTTGAATAAAACACTAAGACATCAACACAATTTTATTGCGTTGACTTTAGATTTTATTACGGGTTTTGGAATTGATTTTTATTGGGAAATTGCAAGAGTTGGCAATAAAACATTTTTTAGCTGCCAACTCATATAATTCTAGTATATTAATCTTTCCATCAAATGATTCTAGAACGATCTCTGGAGTCAATGTAGCCTCCGTAAAACGGCCTCCATTGCCAGGTACGATTTCCAACACAGCTTCAGGCGTATCCGTATATTCAATTAATTTGATACCATGGTCTGCACATTCATGTAAAAACCACAACATGTGGCATGATGAGATTGCAGATAAAAGCATTTCCTCTGGATTCAGCTTACTAGGATCACCACGGAATATAGAATCAGCAGAAGCGAAAACAGGGGCTTTGTTTTCGAAATGTATGGTAAAATCTCTTCGATATTTGTCGTATTTCTCTGTGCCATTTCCATTGTTACCGGTCCATTCAATTTTTAATTTGTACTGATGATGTTTCATTTTTATAAATTGTTTGAAAGAAATTACTTGAATTTTAAAATTTGATTATACTCAATGGGAATCTTATAAACCTCACCTCTGCTTTTAACCCTGGTATAACCAGAAAAATGCACTGGTATCTCTTTAACATCAGATAATAAATTTGCCAATACACCTGACAAACCGTGGCTTAAACTTATTTGAGCAATATTAATATTAAATTTAAATTGGATACTGAAATCGCTGTGTGCATCAATTTTGCTAATGTTCGACTGAGATATTCTCGCAATTTCAAGTTCCTTTGAAATTACTTTTAATTCAGAATTTAGAATTTGAGCCTCAAAATTATTGGGATTATGAAATTTGGCTTGCGCATTAAAAAGTATATCAGCACCATCCGTATCGACATAATCTATTTTTTCAATTGATATAAATTCAGGTGAGCGAAGACTTGGTTTAAAATAATAAACACCCCCACCAATAGCAGCTATTACTATGATTAAGGATAATAAAACAATAAATGGTAACTTTTTTTTCATTTAAACCAAATCACTCAATAATTTTACGCCAATTGGATTGACAGTAACTAGGCCCTCTGCATGCTGACAATTTATATACCTGGCCAATTGAACGCTCCTACCTTCAACATTTTTCTTGAATTCCGGCGTTGAAATTGGTGTAGCTGGTTCAGAAGATTCTGGATTGTAGAATTGTGAAGAAAAGCACTCAAATGCTTCTGTTCTTTTGGTCCAAAATTCAGATACGTCTATTATCAGGTCTGGGTGCACATAAACATCTTGTATATAGGCATATAGATTTTTAGGTCTCCAAGCCATTTGAGGCTTTCCTTCAAACAGCGTTTCAATCTTAATTAAACCAGATAAAAATGCTGCCCGGTGAACCAATTTATGCGCAATTCCATGGTCAGGATGCCTATCTTTTTCTGAATTAATTAAAACAATGTCAGGTTGATATTTTCGAATTACTTTAATGACTGCCATTAAAGATTCTTGATTTATTTCGAGAAAACCATCAGGCATATTTAAATTTTCCCTAACAGATAATTTCAATATTTCAGACGCTTTTTGAGTTTCTAATTTTCTAGTTTCTAATTGACCTCTAGAGCTTAATTCTCCTTGAGTCAAATCAATAATCCCCGTACTCATTCCAACTGATTGATGTTTTAACATGATTCCAGATACTGAAATTTCAATATCATCAGGATGTGCGGCAAATGCAAGCAGGTTTATTTTACGAATCATTATTGAGCTTCTATTGATTTTATTATTTCTTCTATTTGGTAATCAATTACAGGGTCGTAAGTCACTTTCATACTTGTATTGTATGAATTAGCCAAAGCTTGCCAAAAAATGGTTTCAAAAGTTCCCCCATAATTTTTCATGATATCAAAAGTCGTTTTACCCGTTTCCCTATGTATTAATTTCAACAAAATCCTTCCCTCCTCAACATACATATTTTTCAAATCATCCATGAATTGTTTCTTTATAGCCTTTTCACATTCTTTAATGTACTTTCTTTTTGCTTTCTCGCTGCTTAATAAATTTAAATTATCTTCCATCATTTGCAATCTAAAGGCTGCCATCTTTGCATAAGGCAATGCCTTTCTAACCCATTTGTTCAATTTAACAAAGGCCTCTTTTTCTTCTTGGCTTTTTGTGCTGCTTGAATTAAAATTAAATTTAGTTAACAAATAGATTGGTAAAGTGTCTTTACCTTCAATTTCATAGCCAATCTTAAGCACAGAAATACTTCTGGTTTTCCCTGTATCAGCTTTAACAGTATCATTGTGAAGTGGATTTTGTGCAGCCAACTTGAATGTCAATAAGCCAAGACAACAAAACAAAACCGTTTTCATAATTCAATTATTACAATATTAGAGCCAAATTATTCTAAGTCGGTGTTATTGATTTTAACAGGCTTTTTAACTTTGTAAGCATATGTTATTAAAACAATTCCCAATAAAACCAGTGCACTAGAAATTATTTCAGCTTGCGTAACTTTTAATCCGAAAAAATCTTGAATGGTATTCACACGAATTTTTTCAATCATAAATCTCTCCAAACCATTCATTATCAAATAAATTCCAAAAAGCAATCCACCGTATTTTAATTTTTTTCTGATAGACCATAGAATAGCAAAAAGGATTAAGGCCATAATGGTTTCGTAAAATGGCGTTGGAAAAACCATTGGGTCAAGATGGTTGCAATGTTGCTCAGCAATGCAATTCGGCATTGGCACGCCAACACTATTTACATTATTTGGATAGTCGTAACGCCACATCCAATCAGGCAAAAAAGACATCCAATTCGGTTTAGGTGCCGTATTAACAATTCCCCAATCACCATCACCACTTACATGGCAGCCTATACGACCAGTGCCATAACTCAACATCATTGCTGGTCCTCCAACATCTAACATATGAAGAAATGGAATTCCCTTTTTATTTGCAATATAAAGAACTGAAATACCGCCTACAATTAGTCCACCATAAAAGGTTAAACCGCTAAATGACAAAATAGACCCCATCGGATCTTGATTGAATTCAGATAAATTTTCTAGAATATGAAAAAACTTAGCCCCTAAAATTCCACCTACAAAAGCCGCCAAAGTTAGTTCACCGATATAATAAGATGGATCAACTGTTTTTGTGTGTTCTATTGGTTCAGGCAGTCTTTGTTTTTTGTCTTGCCAATAGTTAACAGCCAAAAATGCAAGTGCCACTAAAAGCCCATAAACAAAATTTCCTTGTGCAGAGAGCAAAAAAGCTTGGGGATCATTGTTTGAAATTTTAAAATCCAATAAAAGTGGAAGGATTTTAAAACCAAAAATGAAACCAGTAAGACCAGAACTAATATAATCTGATTTAGACAAAGGCTTTCCCGTAAAATATTTTAATTTTATTCCTTTGCCTAAAATGCCATCGTTGAATTTCCTTTTTAACTCAACCCTCATTGCCCATCCAGCTAATAAAAATGAAATGGCGACAAAAAAGCCAAAGGAATTAATCATCCTTAAGAAGTCAAGTTCGATTCCAAACCAGTCTTTGAAAATATAATAAAAATTAGGATACATGATTTAATGTTGATTTTGAATAGTTTATTTCAGATAAGGCGTAACCTTCTTGGTTAATGTTTTTAAGAGACACAGGGGTGATTTCATTGATTAACAATGGGTCATAATCGGTTTCAACCTTGACATAATTGGCCGTAAAACCATACATTTTTCCGTTTTTCTCTTCGTTCTCAAAAAGGACAAATTGTTCTGTATTGAATTGTGAGTTATAAAAAGCTTGCTTTTTCTTTTCACTTAAAATTCTGAGCATTTCGGTTCTTTCGTTTCTTTTGAATTGGTGAACTTTATCTTTCAACTTGGCCGCAGTAGTTTGAGCCCTTTCTGAATAAGGAAAAACATGCAAATAAGAGACGTCTAAATCTTTGATAAAGTTATACGTTTCTAAAAATTCCTCATCTGTCTCACCTGGATAACCAACAATAACGTCAACTCCAATGGAGCAATGAGGCATTAAACTTTTTATTTTTCGAACCTTATCGACATATAATTCTCTCTCATATTTTCGCCTCATACTTTTCAAAATTGTATTTGATCCACTTTGAAGTGGTATATGAAAATGAGGCATTATTTTTTCAGATTTAGAAACAAACTCAATAATCCTATCTTCAAGTAGATTTGGTTCAATCGAAGAAATGCGATAACGTTCTATTCCGTCAATCTTGTCTAATTCAATGAGTAAATCATAGAAATTTTCTCCATTTTGAACACCGAAATCACCTAAATTAACACCGGTAAGGACGACCTCTTTTACTTCTGTTTTGGAAACTTCATGAACAATTTTAAGTGTTTCTTCAATGGTATTACTTCTGCTTTTTCCCCTGGCTAAAGGAATTGTGCAGAATGAACAAAAATAATCACAACCATCTTGAACCTTCAAGAACGACCTAGTTCTATCTCCTATTGAAAAGCCAGGGATAAAAACATTGGTCTCTTTAATATTTTGATTGAATATACCAGCTTTCTCATTTTTCTTTTCAATAACAGCTAAATGCTCGATTAAGTTGAATTTCTCAGCAGCGCCAAGCACAAGATCGACCCCAGGGATATTAGAAATTTCCTCTGGTTTCAATTGGGCATAGCATCCAATGACAACAACAAAAGCATTTGGATTGTATTTTAAGGCTTCTTTTACAACTTTCTTACATTTTCTATCTGCATGGTCTGTTACAGAACAAGTATTGATGACATAAATATCAGCTGAATCTGTGAATTCTTTTTTAACCATTCCAGCTGTTTCTAACTGTCTAGAGATAGTTGAAGTCTCTGAAAAATTGAGCTTACAACCAAGGGTATAAAAGGCTACTGAATTAAGCATTTAAAGTGCGAAATTAATAAAAATAACCCAATATTATGGATTATAAATTCACACTTTATATTAATAAATATTCTACCGAAGGATTAGCTTTCTGAATTGATTTTCGCTTTTTGTAAAAAATCATTCAATTCTTTAATAAAAACCTCCAACCTTAAGCAAGACAATTTCATGAAAGCATACAATTGTTCTTTGTCATCTTCTGGCACATCCGTTTCAAGCAACTGACATTGCAACAATTATTTGAAAACTGTTGTTGCGAGTGCAAGTGAATTAGAAAATTTGTTTTTGTTTATTTGATTTGGTTCTTGCACTGATTCTAGGAATTCGAGCAATAACTCAGTTGGCAAATTACCGGTTAGCTTATCTGCAGCAAAAGGACAACCTCCAAAACCTTTGATGGCTGAATCAAACTTTCGACATCCACTTTCGTAGGCCGCCGTAAGATTTTGAAGATAATTATCAGGCCTTGTATGCAGATGGGCTCCAAATTCGACCTCCTTAATTCCTTTAACACCTTCAAACAAGAAATTAATATCCTTTGGGCTTGCAACACCAATAGTGTCAGATAGATTAATAAAGCTGACCCCTTCTTTTGCGATTTTTTCACACCAGTCAATAGCCAATTCAACAGACCAATTGTCACTATAAGGATTGCCAAATCCCATGGACAAATAAACAAGGAATTTCTTCTTGTGATTTGATGCGATATTTTGAATTGACTTTAAGCGTTCAAAAGCTTCATTTGTAGTTTGACGCGTATTTCTTAATTGAAATGTTTCTGATATACTAAATGGAAAACCAATGATGTCAATATTATCAAAACTACAAGCCGTTTCCGCACCTTTTTCGTTTGCGATGATGCTCAATAACTTGGTATTGTTCTTGGCTTTATTGATTTTCGAAAAGACTTCACTTGAATCTGCGAGTTGAGGAACAGCTTTAGCGGAAACAAAACTACCGCAATCGATGGTATCAAATCCAACTTCTAATAAAGAATTGATATATTCAACTTTTAAATCAGTCGGAATAATACGCGGAAAACCTTGCATAGCATCTCGCGAGCATTCAATTATTTTTACATGGGGCTCCATTTACAATGCAGTATCTTTAGAATTCAACCGGGCTTCAAATCTCCTAAAAAGTTCTTCGTCTGTTAGACCAGAATACTCCGACCATTTTTTCACTTCTTCAATTCTTGGATGGTTTGGGAAAAGAGTAATAAACTGATCGTATAACTTTTTAGCATGCGCTGGGTCAGGCATTGTAGCAAATGCAATTCCACCGTTGATCAGGGCTTGAGGAACCAGAGAGTTTCCTCCGTATTCAGTTGCCACGCGTTCGTACAATCTCGCACCTTTCAGCACTTTTGAAGAGGTAACACAAATATGCGCCGCATGCATTAAAAAGACAGCAGCAGAATCGTGTTTGGGGTTTGAATCAGCAAACCTTAGATACGAATTAATTAAACTATCGCTGTTTTTTAGTTTGCTATTTTGTTCTAAATTTTTGATGTCAGCAATAGCTTGATCAATAGAATTATTGCTGCATGAGCACATAAGCAAACAAAAGCTTAAAAATACCACTAATTTCATTTTACAAAAATAAGGTTGTTGGATTAGGTTTCAAATTATAGATTTTTGTCTTTAGATGCACCACTCATAGCCATAAGAAAAGCTTTAATAAAATTATCGATTTCACCGTCCATTACAGCTTGGATATTGCTAGTTTCTTCACCAGTACGCACATCTTTTACCAATTTATAGGGATGAAATACATAGTTTCGTATTTGAGAACCCCACTCAATTTTCATTTTACTGGCTTCAATTGCATCACGGGCTTCGTTCTTTTTTCTGAGCTCTAGTTCATACAATTGCGACTTCAACATTTGCATTGCGAGCTGTCTATTTTCTCCTTGTGAACGGGCTTTTTGGCATATAACCACGATACCGGTTGGTCTGTGCGTTAACTGAACCTTGGTCTCTACTTTATTTACATTTTGTCCTCCAGCTCCACCACTTCTACTTGTATGAAGTTCAACATCTGCAGGGTTAATATCAATTACAATATCATCGTCAACCATTGGGTATGCATAAACAGATGCAAAAGAGGTGTGTCTTCTTGCATTTGAATCAAAAGGCGATATTCTAACCATCCTATGAACACCACTTTCACCTTTTAAATAGCCGTAGGGAAAATGGCCTTCAAATTCTATGGTTATAGATTTTATGCCAGCAACATCCCCATCTTGTCTATCAATTTCTGTGACTTTATATCCGTTCTTTTCACCCCACATGATGTACATGCGCGACAACATCTCTGCCCAATCACAACTTTCTGTCCCCCCTGCTCCACTGTTAATGGTTAGAATGGCGCCTAAACGGTCTTCCTCGCTCCTCAACATGTTTTTCATTTCGAGGTCTTCAACATTTAAGATACAAGTTTTGTATGCTTGATCGATATCATCCTCTGATGCTTCCCCTATTTCTTGAAATTCTTTTAAGATTTCAATTTCAGCAATCCCGACCTCACACTTTTTATAAGCTTCAGTCCAAAATTTCTTTTCTTTAATTAATTTTAAATGTTTTTCGGCTTTACTTGGGACATCCCAAAAATTGGGTGCCAAGGTTTGTGACTCTTCATCGGCTATAAGCGCCAGTTTCTGAGTGACGTCAAAGATACCTCCCCAAAGCCTCGACGCGGCCTTTTAAATCCTTCAATTGGTCGTTATTCATGGTGCAAATTTAAGTTTATCCTATGAATAATAAACCATCTAAAATACAATAAATTTTAAACCAAAATTTAGTAAAACTAATTCATCAAATCATTAAGCATAGCAAAAGCCATATTCGCAGATCGGCCAATAACATTAATTCTTTCACCGTGAAAATGAAAAGTCTTTACTATGGTTTCGGTAGCCGAAGCAACCCCAATAACGACTGTACCAACTGGTTTTTCATCACTACCACCTGCAGGACCTGCGACGCCTGAAACGGCAATTGAATAATCAGTTTGCAAACGCTCTCTTACGCCAATTGCCATTTGCGAAACCACTTGCTCACTCACTGCACCAACCGTTTCAAACAAAGTTGATTCAACGCCTAACTGGTGATGTTTTACAGAATTACTATAACTTATAACAGAGCCGACAAAAACTTTGGATGCCCCGGGAATAGAAGTTAAAAGATGTGAAATATAACCACCCGTGCAACTTTCGGCAACGCTTAAAGTTTTTCCCTTAGAATTCAGATTCTTCGAAGCTATTTCTGCAAGGTTTAAATCTTGGGTAGCAATAACACTTTTGCCAACTCTATCAATAATTTTTTGGGCGAATGATTCAACTGATTCATGTATATCTAAATCGTTTGACATTGTTCCAGTCAATCTCAATCTTACCACATTTAGACCAGGTAAATACGCAAGTTTAATATTGCTGGGCAATTGCTCTTCAATATCGTCAATTTGTTTGGCTAATATAGACTCAGGGATATTAAAAGTTACAATTGTTTTATGGTAAAGTGTAGGTTCATGAAAACGTTCTTGAATTTTTGGCAAAGCTTTGAATTCAAATATATTTTTCATTTCATAAGGCACCCCTGGGAGCGATACAACAACACGGCCATCAATTTCAAACCACATTCCTGGAGCGGTTCCCCATTCGTTGAATAAAGTGACGCAGGCGTCTGGCAACTCAGCTTGTATTTTGTTTATTTCCAACAACTGTCTACCGCGGTCTTTAAAATACATTTCCAATTGATTGATGACATCTTGATCAATTCGCCAAGACATGCCGAAAAAATCTTTTAAAGTTTTTTTGGTGATGTCATCTTTTGTTGGCCCTAATCCTCCTGTTATAATTACCAGTTCAGAACGTTTCATACAGCTAGATAACATGTCTTTAATTTCATTTGCATCGTCGCTTATGGAGTTAATTCTGCTTACCTTTATGTTTGATTTATTGAGCATTTGACCTAGCCAAGCACTGTTGGTATCAACAACTTGCCCAATCAACAATTCATCACCTATAGTTATAATTTCTGCTTGCATGTTTACAGTACAAAGATGGAGTATTTAAACACAGAAGCTAATTTCAAGTTTTCAACATAAAAAACAGATTGATTCATATCTTTGCCGTATAATAAAAGGCCATGAAAAATCTAAAATTCAATATTGTTGTGTTCTTGTTTTTTGGATGGTTCACATCGGCAATTGGTCAAGACACCACCTTTGTTCTACGCAATTTGAATAAAAACTATTATCAAGCAATTTTCATTGACAGCAACAGTGATTGGAAATATTTCAAAAACTTAAAGCAATTTTCAATGCATGGAGTTGATTCTCTGGCATACTCAATTTCCGTTCAAGAGGAAATAAAACATTACAAAAAGACCATTAGGCACAGTATTATTGATAGTTTGTTCCCAAAAGTTTGGTACCAATTAAATTCTTACCAGAATCGTTTGTATTTATACGAACCCAATGACAATGGATTTAACACCAATAAAGTATTAAGCGATTCTTCTTTAATTAATTTCAACATGGATGGTCCTTATGTCCTTTTATTGGATAGTATCAAGCAAGAATCTAAAACAGACATTCATTTATATGTTAAATCATATTATACCGCTGACGCTGATATAATTAGTATATATATTTTGGATTGGGAAAAGAAAATCGCTTTGTTTGATTACCACAATCCTTTTGCTGAAAATCGTTATCGATTGATGGTGGCTGCAGAGACTTCTAATTTAATTCCAGTAATTGTTAACTATTCTAAATTTCAAAAAGGTCGAGAATTTCAATTTGAATCGATTGATTTCAAACCTTTTTTAATTCAATTAGGTCTTTCAAAATAAACGAATTTTTCTGAAAAATAATTTCATAAAACCTTATTTGTGTATTAACTTTATTAGATTAAATATTATTAGAGAAGAATTCAGATGCAGTTAAGTAAGGAGCAAAAAAGAATTATTGAATCGAATGGCAATATCAAGATCAATGCAGTGGCAGGTTCAGGTAAAACCACAACGGTAATTGAATATGCGAAATCACGTCCCAAAGAATCACGAATACTTTATATAGCATTCAACAAATCTGTAAAATTAGAGGCAAGCAAAAGATTTTCAGAAGCAAATCTCAACAATGTGCAAATTGAAACAGCACACTCACTTGCCTATAAACATGTGGTAATTCCATTTCAATACAAAGTAAAATTGCAAGGTTACAAGATTCATGAATTATCGGAAATTATTGGATTGAATGGATTGGCAGAAAAACACGCTGAATTCATATTATCCAATCATATCAATAAATTTGTATCAATCTTTTGCAACAGTGACCATTCAAAGGTTCAAGAAATAAATTATATAGACTATGTTTTAGAAGATAAAGCAAGACAATTTGTTGAAAATTACTATTCAATTATAGAACAACAAACGCGCTTGTTTTTAGCTAAAATGAACAAGGGAGAAATCGAAGTTACCCATGATTTTTATTTAAAAAAGTTTCAACTTATGAATATCCAGTTGGGCTACGATTATATTTTATTTGATGAGGGGCAAGATGCTTCGCCAGCAATGTTGGATATTTTCATCAAACAAAATTCAATAAAAGTAATTGTAGGCGATACCCATCAACAAATTTATGGATGGCGAAATGCTATAAACTCGCTTGAGAAAGTTGATTACCCCAATTTTTCTTTAAGCACGAGCTACCGATTCAACAACAACATTGCTAGACTTGCCTCTTCTGTCTTGGATTGGAAAGCCTATTTGGGTCCATTTAAATCTCTTGACATCTTAGGGAATGGAATAAACCAAAAATTAAAACACAGAGCGATAATCGCTCGATCAAATTTAGGATTGTTGTTAAAAGCCATTGAGTTTATAACCGAAAACCCAAAGGTTAAAAAGATCTATTTTGAAGGAAATATAAATTCATATACCTATGCAGATGAAGGGGCATCATTATATGATGTTTTGAATCTATCCAATGGAAAAAGGCACTTAATTAAAGATGCTTTGATTGGCAATATGAAAAGCATAGAGGAATTGGAAGAATATATTGAAAATACAGAAGACAGACAATTGTCAATGATGTTAGAAATCGTTAATGAATACGGCAACGAAATATACGATTTATTGCAAAACATTAAAAGCAAACATTTAGAAAACGATAAAAAAGACCAAGCTGAGATGATATTTTCAACCGTACATAGAAGCAAAGGAATGGAATATGATGAAGTGTTATTGGTGGATGATTTTATAACAGAAGAAAGCATAGACAAACAAATAAACAATTTAGATCGAGAATATAATTCAGCAAAAATCCAAGAAGACATAAACTTACTTTATGTGGCTGTAACGAGGACAAAGAACATTTTGCACATACCCGAAGGTTTATTACCCAAGGGATTTCCACAATTGGAAAGTATTAATGTGATCAAGAAGCCAGAAAAAACAAGTATTGAGACACAAAAATCCGTAAAGAAAAAAGCTTATAATAATTTTGTGGAATTTGAAAATGGTTCAAATCCTCAGAATATAAAACCAAAAGAATCCTATCAAACATGGACTCCAGCCTTAGATTCTGAATTAATCAAATTATTCAAAAAAGGTCGAAGCATTCAAGAACTAGCGCATTTTTTTGGTCGAAGTAAGGGTTCAATTTGGTCAAGGGTAAAAAAATTAGATTTAGGTGATTATTACAGTGAATAAATTAATTAGAAACACCTGATTATTTTAATAGACAAAGAATCAAATTGGCAATAAACACACGCTTTTCCACCGCCAATTCGAAAACATAAAAATCAAAACTACTTGATTTCACAAAGGGCTAGAAAATCATTTTTTTCTGCACTTTAATTTTATCAACAAACGATAAAAAACAAAAGTGTATTATTAATTTTACAACATTAAGTTTTACTTCGCCAATGCCTGAATTTACACACTTACACTGTCATACTCAATTTTCATTATTAGATGGAGCTGCCTCTATTTCTAATTTATACAAGAAGGCAGTAGCAGATGGTCAAAAGGCAATTGCTATAACCGACCACGGCAATATGTTTGGTGTTTTTAACTTTGTGGCTGAGGCGGCAAAACACAATAAAGGCACCGATAAGATTAAGGCAATTGTAGGATGTGAATTTTATATGGTTGAAGACCGCAGCAGGAAATCATTCACCAAAGATGACAAAGACATTAGGCACCACCAATTGTTGTTGGCTAAAAATGCAGAAGGTTACAAGAATTTATCCAAATTATGTTCACTAGGTTACATTGAAGGAATGTACAGCAAATGGCCTAGAATAGACAAGTCTTTAATCGAAAAATACCATGAAGGTTTGATTGCCACTTCTTGCTGTTTGGGAGCCATTATACCGAAGACCATCATGAAAAAAGGTGAAGCGGAGGCAGAAATTGAATTGAAATGGTGGCTGGATTTATTTGGAGATGATTTTTATATCGAATTACAAAGACACGGCCTAAAGGAACAAGATAAGGTGAATGAAGTATTGGTGGGTTTTGCACACAAATACAACATTAAAATGATTGCAACCAATGATTCGCATTATGTTGAGAAAGAGGATTACAATGCGCATGATATATTGCTTTGTGTAAATACAGGCGAAAAACAAAGCACCCCAAAAATGTCTGACTTAGATGGGGATGGCGATAAATTTATTAAAGGCAAGCGTTTTGCGTTTCCCAACGATAATTTTTATTTTAAGACCCAAGCGGAGATGAATACACTATTCATCGATATTCCTGAGGCTATTGATAACACGGGAGACATTGTTTCCAAAATAGAACCCTTGAATTTAAAAAAGGATATTTTATTGCCAAATTTCCCAGTACCACCTGAGTTTGAGACCCAAGATGATTTTCTTGAGGATATGACTTGGACAGGCGCCAAGCGGAGATATGGAGATATCGATGCGGAAATTGAAGAAAGGATAAAGTTTGAACTGTTTACGATTCGGACAATGGGATTTGCAGGATACTTCTTAATTGTATCTGATTTCATAAAAGCAGGTAGAGAAATGGGTGTGGTAATTGGTCCTGGACGTGGTTCTGCTGCTGGAAGTGCTGTTGCTTATTGCATTGGTATAACCAATATTGACCCCATTAAATACGACCTACTTTTTGAACGTTTTTTAAATCCAGAACGTAAAAGTATGCCAGATATAGATACAGATTTTGATGACGAAGGCCGTCAGAAGGTCATTGATTATGTGGTTGAAAAATATGGCCGTAATCAAGTTGCTCAAATTGTGACTTATGGTAAGATGGCTGCCAAAATGAGTTTAAAGGATGTAGCTCGGGTTATGGACTTAAGTATGGATGAATCAAACAACATTACACGCTTGGTTCCTTCCCGTCCATTGGGTTTAACATTAAAACAAGTTATAAATGCAAAAATTGAGGGCGTCAAAGAAGAAGTTTTAGATGCTGCAGATGATGGTGAGGGTGCTGACCATGAAGAGAGAGATACCATTTTATTAAGGCAGGAAGATATTGCTGGCGTTCAACAATTAAGAGAATGGCATAGCGACAAAAAGAATCTGAAGGAAGGTGAAGTGTTAAGGCAAGCCATGTTATTAGAAGGCTCAGTAAGAAATACTGGCGTTCATGCTGCCGGAATAATTATTGCGCCGAAAGACCTTTCTGAAATCGTTCCAGTAGCAGTTGCAAAAGATTCTAATTTGCTTTTGACACAATTTGAGGGAAAAGTTATCGAAGATGCAGGGGTAATAAAAATGGACTTTTTGGGTTTAAAGACCCTTTCCATTATTAAGACCGCAATGCAATTGATTAAGAAAAACCACAATGTAGATATCGATATAGACAATTTACCTTTAGATGATTTAAAAACATTTGAATTGTATCAAAAGGCAGAGACAACGGGAACTTTCCAATTTGAAAGTCCGGGTATGCAAAAATATTTAAGGGAGTTAAAACCAGACAAGTTTGAAGACTTAATTGCAATGAACGCACTTTACCGTCCAGGTCCGATGGAATATATCCCAACATATATTAAGCGTAAGCATGGATTAGAGCCTGTAACCTTTGATATTGCTGAATTAGAAGAATACCTGTCAGACACCTATGGTATTACAGTTTATCAAGAACAGGTAATGTTGCTAAGCCAATCGCTTGCTGGGTTCAGCAAAGGTAAAGCAGATTCATTGAGAAAAGCCATGGGGAAAAAGAACTTGGCAGATTTGATGAAATTAAAGGACGAGTTTATGTCTGGAATTGCAGCCAAAGGATTGGACCCTGTCAAATGTGAGAAAGTTTGGAAAGACTGGGAGGCATTTGCTTCCTATGCATTTAATAAATCACACTCGACTTGTTATGCATTTGTGGCCTATCAGACAGGCTATTTAAAAGCCCACTACCCTGCTGAGTATATGGCAGCTGTGCTAAGCAACAACAGCAATAACATTGAGAAAATTAGCTTAATGATGCAAGAATGCAACCGAATGGGGACTCCTGTTTTAGGACCAAGTGTCAATGAGAGCGATCGATTGTTTTCGGTAAACAGCAAAGGACAGATAAGGTTCGGATTGTGCGCAGTTAAGGGCGTTGGTGATGCCCCAGCTATTAACTTAATCGAAGAAAGAGAATTAAACGGACCATTTAAAAACATTTTCGATTTGTGCGCACGCTGTAATTTAAGGAATGTCAATAGAAGAACCTTAGAAGCTTTAGTGAAAGGCGGAGGATTTGATTTTGACCCTACTTACCACAAAGCCCAATATCTTGCAGAAACAGAGAATGGAACTGGAATTGAAATTGCATTGAGATACGGCGCTAGAACCCAAGAAAGTAACTTGAGCAATCAAGGCTCTTTGTTTGGAGAAAGCAGCAAAGAAACTTTTGCGGAGCCCTCATTGCCGAAGGCTGAAACCTATTCGATTCTTGAAGAATGTCAAATGGAAAAAGAAATGGTTGGTATCTTTATCAATCGACATCCAATGGATACTTTCAAAGTTGAATTTGATGCATTGACTACCACTAAACTTACAGATTTAGAAGACATTATAGAATTGGTAAAGACCAAACCAAACCCAGTTGTAGCAGGAATTGTTTCGAGGGTTGACAATTTAATCACGAAAACAGGTAAAAACTATTCTAAGTTTACACTACAAGACTATTCAGGTTCATTTACCTTTTTTGCATTTGGCCCTGCTTTTGATGCCCTTCGATTAATTTTATACCCTAATCAATTTATTGTATTGCGGTGTAAAATTGAGAAACCCAGATGGGCAAAAGAAGGTGGTAAACCATTTGAATTAAACATTGCTTCAGGAGAAAAAATGGAGGATGTAAAAGACCGCTATATTAAAGGTTTAGGCATTAACATGCAATTAGAGCACTTGAGCACAGCATTGCTTGATGATTTGGAGAAAATATTTAAAAAATTCGAAGGTGAGATGCCCATTAATTTCAATGTGAGCAATAGAAGTAAAAACCATAAATTCGAATTGTATAGCAGCGATAGAAAAATTGATATTTGTCCTGAATTATTGGATGAACTAAGAAGATCTGATATTGAATACCAAGTAATACTAAAGAATTGATTGTTCATTTATAAAAGCAATCACTAATTATTTGTAAAATGAATCTATTTTATTTTATAAAAAATAACTCAATCTTTATTTAGATAATTTTTCAAAAAAGCATTTGATTTGCACTAAGAACCATGTTAACGAAAGAACAAATTGCTAAACGCATCGCATTAGAACTTAAAGACGGTTATTATGTCAATTTAGGTATTGGCATTCCTACCCTAGTTGCAAATTATATTCCTGAAGGTGTTGAAGTAATTTTGCAATCCGAGAATGGTTTACTGGGAATGGGACCATTTCCATTTGAAGGTGAAGAAGATCCAGATCTAATAAATGCGGGTAAACAAACCATAACGACCATACCTGGATCAGCATTTTTTGATTCAGCAATGAGTTTTGGTATGATCAGAGCTGGTAAAGTCGATTTGACTGTATTGGGCGCCATGGAAGTTAATGATCGTGGGGACATTGCTAATTGGAAAATCCCAGGCAAAATGGTAAAAGGCATGGGCGGGGCGATGGATTTGGTTGCTAGTGCCAAAAATATAATAGTTGCGATGCAACATGTTAACAAAGCTGGAGAATCTAAACTTTTAAAAGAATGTAGTCTTCCTATAACAGGAATTGCATGTGTCAAAAAAGTGGTAAGTGAATTGGGGCTATTTGAAATTACGGAAGAAGGATTTGTGTTAATGGAAATAGCGCCAGGCGTAACAATTGAAGATGTAAAGTCTAAAACAGAAGGCAGATTGGTAATTAGTCCAACCCTCAAGCAAATAGAAATTGCTTAAAATGTAACATTACATGTTTGCGAATTCCGTATTTTTGCTCCAATATGAAATTCGGAACCAAAGCCTTGCATGCAGGTATAGAACCTGACCCAACAACAGGAGCCATTATGACTCCTATTTTCCAAACCTCTACATTTGTACAAGAATACCCTGGTAAACATAAAGGTTATGCCTATGCGCGCGGTAAAAACCCGACAAGAACACAATTAGAAAACAATTTAGCAGCCCTAGAAAACGGCACAAATGCTCTTTGTTTTAGCAGTGGAATGGGTGCCGTGGATGCTGTTATTAAATTAATGAAACCAGGAGATGAGGTGATAACTGGTGATGACATTTACGGTGGTTCATACAGAATGTTTTCAAAAATATACGAACCATTCGGAATAAAGTTTCATTATATTGATTTATACGATGCAAGCAATATTGAAAAGTATATCAACTCAAACACCAAACTTATTTGGGCTGAAACCCCGACAAATCCAACCTTAAAAATTGTTGATATTTCTGCAGTTTCTTCAATTGCAAAGAAGCACAATTTAATTCTTGCAATTGACAATACATTTGCCTCGCCATATTTGCAAAATCCTTTGGATTTAGGTGCTGATATCGTCATGCACAGTGCAACCAAATATTTAGGAGGTCACAGCGATGTGGTGATGGGTGCTTTGGTAACAAAGGATCAAAACCTTCATGAGAGACTTGCATTTATTCTAAATAGCTGTGGAGCCAATCCTGGCCCTATGGACAGCTTCTTGGTGATTAGAGGTATAAAAACACTACACCTTAGAATGAAAGCACATTGTGAAAATGGGAAGCAGGTCGCACATTACTTAAGAAATCATCCTAAAATTGGCAAGGTATATTGGCCAGGATTTGAAGATGCGGCTGGGCATGAAGTTGCTAAAAAACAGATGCGTGACTTTGGCGGTATGGTGTCATTTACTTTGAAAGGTGACGATTTTGAAGCTGCGATGCGTTTTGCCACCAATGTAGAAATTTTCACATTAGCAGAATCATTGGGCGGTGTTGAAAGTTTGGTTAACCACCCTGCCAGTATGACCCATGCCAGTATCCCTAAAGAAGAAAGAGAAAAGGCCGGTGTTGTAGATGGTTTATTGCGATTAAGCGTTGGAGTCGAAGATATTGAAGATTTGATAGCTGATATTGAATTGGCGCTTTCTAAGGTATAAACCTTTTAAGATTTTGTTACAAAAGCTCAAGCATATTTCTGCTTGGGCTTTTTTTTGTATTAAATAACACAATTAATTTAACAAAACATCCAATTTGAAAATTTAAATTGAAAAAGTATACAACCTTTTGTAATTTTGAATGTCAAACAATTAAAATACAGAACTATGAAATTTAAATTCATTTTAGGACTGCTATCTCTATTTATGTTTATCGGCAATCAGGAATTAATGGCTCAACACCATCCCAAAAAGCATGTCAAGGTGGTGAAGAAGCCCCAAGGAAGAAAAACTGTGGTCATCAAAACCCATAAAAAATATCCTCGCTCAAAAATCATAGTGGTAAAGAAAAGAAATGGAAAGTTGCATGGAATATTACCTATTGGATATAGCACCATTATATACAAAAACAACTCATACCATTACCACAATGGAATTTATTATTTACCCCGCGCAAATGCCTATATTCAAGTAATACCGCCTGTCGGTTTACGAATCAAAACACTACCAAAACATCAAATCATACCCATTGGATTGAACAATTACCATTATTATCAAGGGGTATATTACGTTTTAGTAAATAATGAATATGAAACAATTGACCCACCCGTTGGCATTAAGGTTGAAGATGTTCCAGACGATTTGGTTGAAGAAGTAACGATTGATGGGGTAACGTATTACGAATTTAATGAGTACCTCTACAAAAAAATCAATTTGAATACCTATGAATTGGTTGGTAAATTAGAATAAATCAGTCTATTGACTATTGGTTTGATTCAGATTTAAGAGCCAATAAATCCCTGAATTAAAATCAGTGACAACATTAAATGGTTGTTTTGGCTTATTGAATTTGTAATAGAAATTTGCAATCATTTTATAAACCATATTTTGCGCAAAAACCACGTAAGCAATTGCAGGAACTTGATCTTGCATAGCAATGGCATTGTCGCGTGCAGACTTATTGATGCTGCAGTTAATTCCTGCTTGAAAGATAAAAAGTTTAGGACCATTCATACAAAAAGCTTTAAATATCGTGTTAAGTTCATGTTGCAAATCGACGGTAATTTCTACATTGTCTTTGTATAAAACATGTAATATTCCATCAGGTCTTAGACCTACGATATACCTATCGGTTTCTTTATATTCAACAAAATCATTAATTTTAACCATTGATTATCAGAATCTTTCAATAAAAAGCAATTATAATAAAAACCGTTAAACTTTTTATAATTAATTGAATTTATTAGAAAAAAAAATAAATTAATATTTTTGAAAATACAGTGTAACAATTCGCTTTTTTTGTGTCTTAACTAAAATTGATTTACTCCGAAGACGAAATACTAGAAGGTTGTTTAAATAACAAACATTATTTTCAAGAGTTGTTGTACAAGCAACATTCAAAAAAAATGTTTGGAATTTGCATGCGTTACGCACCCAATAGGGATGTTGCACATGATATTTTCCAAGAGGGATTCATTAAAGTATTTAAGTCACTGCATCAATTCAAAAAGCACTCTTCCTTGTCTTCTTGGATGTATCGGATTTTTGTAACAACATCAATTAATTATATTCAACGCCAATTAAAGACTCAATTCGAGCTTAGTTTAAACGAACATTTGAATTTAAAAGATACTGAGATTAGCGAATCTGAGCAAGCCCATTGGATAAACCACATTAGCAGCGAGGAAGCCCTTGAATTGGTTCAACAGCTTCCCGAGAAATATCGATTAATAATTAATTTGTTTGCAATTGAAAAACACACACATTATGAGATTTCTCAAATCTTGGATATTACTGAGGCTAGTTCGAGGTCTCAATTATCGAGGGCTAGAAAGTTATTGTCTGAAAAGTTGAAAATAGAATTAAAATTAAAACTTGGAGAATAAGAATTTTGATATAGAATCATTATTTGATAAGCTTTCTTCATTTGAAGCGAATCCAGATCCAGACCCATGGGATGAGATTAAGGAAAGGATACACCCTATAGATTTTTTTATTGCAGATAAAGTTGGTTCATTAGACATAGAAACTGCTAATAACATTAAAGAAAGTATTTTCAACGAAATCAATTCACAAAACACTTTAGACCATTTACTGAGTAAAAACTTTTTAAATTTAGAAATTGACCCGGAAAAAACCATTCATGAAATTTTCCCCAAAAAGAGAAATTACAAAAAAGCAATTTTTCTATTTCTTTTATTTCTAACAGGAATTATTTCAGGTATATTTTTGATTTTAAAACCTGCCTTAAATATAAAACACAAAAGCAATGAAGAAGCAGAGATAATCAACCCTGTTTCAAAAACGGAAACGACGAATCACTCAGAATTCAAATCAAAGACAAAGGATGAAGAAACCAACGAACTTAGCAAATTAAAAGACGCTTTTAATCAGCCAATTTCTCATGCAAAACATTATTCACATCCAGAAATTTGGAATCAAAACGATGAATCAGAAATCAACAGCAAATTAACTTTAATTAAAAACAAGATTTCATATCAAGCCGAGGCATTGCAAAACATTGATTTAAATAAAACAATTCTTAAATCAAAAAGAATAAAGAAAGATGGGCTATTTAATATTTTTATAGGTCTAGGTTATCAAAATCAATCATTACAAAATACTCAAATTGACCAACCTGAATTTCATCATAAAGATGCATTAGACAACTTTAAAAACAGTGTTGGAACTAATTTATCAGGCATCCAAATCAATGGGGGTATTGGTTTTCCTTTAAACAACAAAATATTCATCCGTGCTGGTCTTCAGTTCAATTATTCGAGTCAAAGCAAACAGTTTGAATACCTGTACACAGAGATTCCAGTGTATGGAATTGATGGAAAAATTATTGGCTACCTAAACAGACCAGTCAATGGATCTACACATGTGGATCAAATTATAAAAACCAACACCTTTAACCTTTGTCTGCCCATTGAGACTATGGTTCAAATTATTAATAAAGGTAAAAATAAAATTTATTTGGGCATAGGATTAGACATTGACCTTTACAAGCAATTCAATAGTGTTAATTTCAGTTTTTCTGAGGAGAAATTAAATGCAATCAAATTGCAAACCAAACAATGGGTGAAACCTAGTTTTGGGATAATGTATCAATACAAACTTAATGCAAAAATCAATTTATTACTCCAATATCAAGGAAAAAAGACTAACGCAAAAGCATTTTTTGACCAAACAAATTTCCATTCAACTTATTTCATTTCAACAATTTCTGCAGGAGTCATATTGTCTCCTAAATTTTAATCATATGCAAAGATCAATACTCACAATAAGCTTTCTGATCGTATACCAAATAATAAATGCTCAATCATTTAGAAAATATGGAGAAGGTTTGACTGTTCGCAGCTTTTATCATCAACAAGGAATAAACTATTACCTAACAAGCAGCGATTCAAATGAGAATATATACGGCATTTATTATGACACGGTGAGTTCAGGATTTAATTTTGGAAATGAATTTACCACCATTAGGCTACAGATTTACAATGGAATTACTTGGTTATATACCAAACCGATAAAACTTTTCAGCAAACACACAATTGACGCACCAAGAATCCTGGACATTGAATACATTAATGGTAAAGTATGGATATGCGGTAGTTTTGACTCAAGCGAAAACAATTTGGGAGCGGGTGTTGTAATATACAATGGACAAAATTGGGAGTCCTCACAGTTGAAGCTATATCAAACCTTTCAAGATTATTTTGAGGTAAGGCAAATCATTCATGTTCGCAATCAAATTCTTCTGACGGGTAATTTTGATTCAATTCAAGGATTTAAAAGCAATGGGATTATTTATTATGATGGAAATTCTTGGGGTCCGATTGGAAAAGCCACTCCTTTTGGATTTAATGGCCCATCAAACATTGGTAATGTATTTTTCAAAAAAACTAATGACAGCATATACGCATTTAACAAAAACAAAATTTCACCTGACAGTTTTGATATTTCAGGAAAGACTTATAGGAAAATTGCTGTTTTAAGAAACAAGCAATTTGAGCAAATAAATATACCATTCTCACATATTGCGGGTATTAATTCGTATAAAAATAACTTAATTGTACTTCCCTCTTCCAATTTAATTTACATTTCAAGCATTTCATTGTTTAATGGAAATAATTGGAGCATTTATCCTTTAAAAGATTCGTTTTACGCAACCAATTATGTTGGGGGATTTGAACAAAACAATTTGCTTTATCTTTTCTTTCAAAACCCTAATTTATCTCAAATTGATGCTTACCAATTTGATGGAAACAGGATATTAAAAACAAAAAGTTTCAAAATTGCCAATCAATACATTAATGTGGAATTTAGTGATGAAACATTTTTACATAATTTCAGTGGTCAAATAAATGAAATTAAACAAGGCAATTACAGTTTAAAAACAAACAAAATTTTCGGAATTGACTTTAAGGCTTATACCAAACTTTACGGGCAAACTTTTAATGATTTAAACAATGATGGCGTAAAACAAATCAATGAAAACGTTTTACCACAATGTAAAGTTTATGATTTGAGCAATAAGTATATGACACTTTCGAACAGTGAAGGTCAGTATGAACTTTTACTACCTGTCGGTAACAGTTACACATTTAAAAGCAACAATATTGCAGCTGAATCTGGCTTAAATTATGCACTGATTAATACAATTGACAGTCAATACAATGTCAATATTGGCCTCAGTCCTTTAAATGAAGATGATATAAAAATTAAAATCATTGCCCATACCGCAAAAAAAGCAAAACAAGGATTTATTACTAGATACGAAATCCAAATAAGTAATAATAGTTTGGCTAAATACAAAGGAAATCTTGCGGTTACCCATATGAGTAAAATTAGAGACTTAAAATTCGAAGACTTTAATCCACTTAATAATGACAGGATTCGCTTTACAACATCAATTGAACTTGAGCCACATCAATTTAAAAAATTAACATTCTCTTGCGTTTATGCTGTTGATAGTTTTTCTCTAAATGAAGTCGTTAATACCACTGCTCAGATAAATGTATATGATGCAAAAATGAGCAATAATTTTGATACGATAAGCCAAGTAGTTGTTTCAGCATTTGACCCTAATATCAAAGAAGCTTTCCCGAATGAATTGGCAAATATTGAAAAGGAGATAAATTATACAATATGGTTTCAAAATGAAGGGAATGACACAGCATTAAATGTCTGTGTTATTGATTCTTTCGGGAGTTTATTTAGTCTAAAAGACATCCATATAACCGGAGACAGCAAAGGAGGTACGATTATTCCTGAAGTAAGAAACAATTGTCTAATATGGAATTTTAAAAACATATTGTTACCGCCAAAATCAATTGATTCAGATAAGAGTATTGGATTTGTAAGTTTTAGGACAAGGTTAAATCAACAAGCGAAGATTGGCGACACAATATACAATAAAGCCTCCATTTACTTTGATTATCAAAAACCCATTATAACCAATAATGCAAAAGTATATTTCAGTAAGAATATTAATGTGAAGGATTATAATTTCGAAAACAATATCTCTTTTTTCCCAAATCCAAACACAGGTAAATTGTTTTTTAACTTAGGCGGAAAGCAATTGCAATCATTAGAAATCATAAATTTACAAGGACAAATAGTTTTCACCTACCCACATGTAGGGACTTATGAAACAATAGACCTTCCGGAAACCATTCAGAATGGGATATATTTTATTAGATGCAACGGATTAATACAAACCGCTCCATTGATACTGTTGAGGCAATAAAAAATTGGTAATTAACGAATTGTCATAATTCATTTCTTATTACCCGCCATTAATTTATTGATCCAAGAAACCAATTTGTTTTCCTTTGATTTGGAGCCAATATCAAATCCATTTTCGCGCAACAAAGCAATGGCCAATTCGGCTTGAGAATTAGGCACAAACAACTGAACACCTCCAAGCGCATTTGAGAGCATCGGATCCACTTGCGTGTTGATGGCATTGTTTAGTACAGCTTGAATACCTTGTGCGTCTAGAAACGCCATCATTACTGATGCCTCATTTGGATAAGTGAATGTTTTTATTTTGAACAAATTATTGATTTTGGAGTTTTAAGATAAAAGATTGAAACAAAAAATAGGCTTGGTTAAAATTGGTCAAAGGCAAGGCACTAGATTTATCGTTTACATCATGATAAAAAGGATATTGTCCCATCAAATAAAAGAAAAATGCAGGTACACCTGATTGAGCAAACCAATAATGGTCGCTGTTTGCCGCCTTGCCTCTAATCTTAATGTCAGGTAAATAATTTTCTTTGATGTTAATGTTTTTAAGCATTTGAAATTCAGACGGATTGATTGTTCCATTTACAACCATTACACCCTCTGCACCATTTCCCATTAGATCTAAATTTACTAAAAATTTAATATCTGATAAAGGGCTTAATGGATTTTCGACATAATGATGGGAACCAATTAGACCAGCTTCTTCACCTGAAAAGGCTATAAAAACCATTGAGTATTTTGGTTTATTGATTTTGAAATACTTTGCTAAGTTGAGCATCATTGCAATACCGCTTGCATTGTCATTAGCGCCAGGAAACATGGTATTACTACCCATCATTCCCAAATGGTCATAGTGGGCGGTGACATATATAAAACTGTCTTTAAATTTAGTCCCTTCTATAAAACCAATGACATTTCTTGACACATATTTAGGAATGAACTTATTTTTAACTTTAATTTCAAAATTAGCTGTTTCGTTTCTATTGAAAACATCTGATTTTAAAATTACAATTGGCACTTTAGATTGTTTTTGGCTGCACGACCAAGTTAATTTTTCATTACTTAGCTTAACAACTAGAAGATTTCTCTGATCTGAGGTGTATTGTTTTAAGTTAATTGCCGCATCTATAAAATATTTGCTTGAGAAAGTATCAATCACTGCTGCATGAATTTTGGCACCCCATTTATCATAATGGGTATTAGAATCGAGCGATTCTATATCAACAAATTGAGCTTTCCCATTAAAATTAATTGAGGGAGAAGCGGGATCAACAAGGTAATCTATTCCGGGTATCAGCACTCTACCATTGTATATCACTTCCATTTGACTTGGAAAAGTATTGACAGAAAAGGTAAATTCTTGAAAATAATCTTTCCCAAATTTACTTAACCCTATAGTATTAAACTCTTTAGAAATATAGTTGGCTGCAACTTGATCACCGTGCTTGACATAACCTCTACCTGACATTTTATTGCTGCATAGTGCTTCAATAATTTTGTGGGTATACATTGTATCCTGCCCAAAAAGGTTAGAGGAAATACATATAATGAGTAGAAAAGAGATTGGATATTTCATTTAAACATTCAAAAATAAACTAAATCCCTTGAAATTTATCTTCAAAAGTATTCAAGTGAGCATCAATAACTATGCGATGGAGTATAGTGCTAATAAATTTCTGAAAAAAAATTGTGATTTTATTTCAAAAATATAGTTATTTGCACCAACCAAAAAAAATACATCATGTCAGAAGTAGCAGAAAAAGTAAAGTCAATCATCGTTGACAAATTAGGAGTTGAAGAAAGCGAAGTAACGCCAGAAGCGAGTTTCACAAACGACCTAGGTGCAGATTCATTAGATACAGTTGAATTGATTATGGAATTTGAAAAAGAATTCAACATTGCAATTCCTGATGAGCAAGCCGAAAAAATCGGTACTGTTGGCGATGCGATTACATACATCGAAAACAACTCTAAGTAATTTTTATCCTATAACATATACATGCAATTTAAACGTGTAGTAGTTACAGGAATGGGAGCCCTTACTCCATTGGGCAACGACCTCCAATCGTATTGGAATGGATTGGCCAATGGTGTAAGTGGAGCCGACGCGATTACGCTTTTCGATACGACCAAGTTCAGAGCTAATTTTGCTTGTGAAGTGAAAAATTTCAATCCTGAAAATTTCATGGACCGCAAAGAAGCCAGAAAAATGGATCGTTTTGCTCAGTTTGCCAATGTAACAACAGAAGAAGCTATTAAAGACTCAGGTTTAGATCTTGATAAGATTGACAAATCGAGAGTTGGAGTCATTTGGGGTTCTGGAATCGGGGGATTAACATCCTTCTTTCACGAAAGTGCTGACTTCGCAAGAGGTGATGGCACGCCTAGGTTTTCTCCTTTCTTTATCACCAAAATGATATCAGACATCGCTGGTGGATTGGTGAGCATAAAATACGGATTTGGTGGCCCAAACTATACAACAGTATCAGCTTGTGCATCAAGTAACAACGCTTTAATCGACGCATTCAATATGATTAGATTGGGTAAAAGTCCTGTTATTATAACAGGTGGATCAGAAGCTTGTGTGAACGAACCAGCGGTTGGTGGTTTTTGTAGCATGAAAGCATTAAGTGAAAGAAATGATTCCCCTAAAACTGCATCGCGTCCTTTCGATAAAGATAGAGATGGCTTTGTTTTAGGAGAAGGTTCTGCTGCTTTAGTATTAGAAGAATACGAGCATGCTATAGCTAGAGGCGCACGCATTTATTGCGAGGTTGCTGGAACAGGAATGAGTGCAGATGCATACCATATGACTGCGCCACATCCTGAGGGACTGGGTGTGATAAGATGTATGAATTGGGCCTTAGAAGAAGCCAATTTGGGCATCAATGATATTGATTATATCAATGTGCATGGTACTTCAACTCCGCTTGGAGACATTGCTGAATTAAAAGCAATTCAAACAGTGTTTGGGGAGCAAGCCTATAAATTAAACATTAGCTCTACCAAATCAATGACAGGTCACCTTCTTGGTGGTGCAGGCGCTGTTGAAGCTGTTGCTTCAATTATGGCAATGCACCATGGAATAGTACCTCCAACGATTAACCACTTTACGGATGATGAAAACATTGATTCAAAATTGAATTTGACCTTTAATACTGCTCAAAAAAGAGATATTAAAGTTGCAATTAGCAATACCTTTGGATTTGGTGGACACAATGCATCGGTGATATTCAAAAAGATCTAATCATTAAAACAGAAATGTAATTTGATTCTAGATTTTTTTAAAGCTAATTTTTCAAAAGACAAAAAACTTTATCAAAAGCTTTACAATATACTTGGATTCTATCCTGGTAATATAAGTTTATATAAGGTTGCAATTACCCACAATTCCTATAGACACCAACTGAGTAAGGATTCCAAAGCAGGGAACAACGAACGCCTAGAATTCCTTGGTGATGCAGTGTTAGGGATGATTGTGGCTGATAAATTGTATTTAAAATTTCCTTATCAAAATGAAGGCTTCTTAACTGAAACACGGTCAAAAATTGTAGGAAGAACCAAATTAAATCAAATTGCAAAAAAAATGGGCATACACCAGATTTTGCTTTATGATGTCAAACTAAGGAACAATCCAGTTTTTTTAGATTCAATCTCTGGCAATGCATTTGAATCGCTTGTCGGAGCTGTTTATTTAGATAAAGGATTCGAGTTTACCAAAGTTTTTATTATTAATAAAATTTTGGAACAGCACATAGATTTTGAGGCCTTACTTTTACAAGAGCTGAGCTATAAAGCCAAATTGGTAAAATGGGCTCAAAAGGAAAAGAGGATAATTGATTTCAACTTGAAAAGTGTTGACATTGAAAATAAAAGAAAAATATACGAAGTTTCTATTTTATTGGATGGCGAAGAACTCGTTACGGGAAGAAACCATTCTAAGAAGATTGCAGAAGAAATAGCAAGCGAAAAATGTTGTATTTTGTTGGCTATTTAAATCTGCATACATCAACATCTTTGTCGACAATTATATTATCGTAAATAAGCTTTGAAAGCATTTTGCTATAGTATGGTGCATGAGACACGCCTTTAGAACCAAATCCATTTAAAATATAAGCCTTAGGGTGAAAGTCTAAACGACCAAGTATTGGTCTTCTGTCTAACGAAGAAGGCCTCACTCCTGCTATATGGTTTGTGATTTCAAATGGAGCTTTATACCACTTACATAGTTTTTGAATGATTTCTAATTTTGCAGCTTCGGTAGGAATATTGTCTAATTTATCCCAGGTGAAATTAGAACCAACCTTGTATTTTTTTTCTGAAATAGGCAATAAAAATACGCCATTTTGAGGAATCATATGGGAAATAGTTTCCTCTGATTCAATTGTCAAAACTTCACCTTTTGCGGGTTTCAATCGTATATTTGAAGTGAATTTGTTTTGATCAATTGCTGTACCTTGACAAAATACCACATGATCAAAAAGAAAATCATTATATTGGAAATTATCTTGATTGACGATTAAAGAATTGTCATCAAATTTTTGATTGAAAAACAGATTGGGTGCATGAACATTGGAAATAAAAGAATCCAAAAACAAGGGGATATCAACCCAACCAGAATCGAGAATATCGATGTATCCAAAGTCTGAAATGACATTATCCGAAATCCGTTCATTTTGAATCATCACGAAATCGCCGAACCAATCTGTTTCAGACAATGCGGCCCAATCATTTAATTCACGTAAATTTTCGATGATATAAGACACTTGGTGCCTATGACAAAACTTTTGATGCAAAAGAATTTCCAATTCATGGTAAGTAGAATAAAGATTTGGGTATAAATTTTTAGCATTGTAAGATACCTTTTGTCTTTTGGCTAGAAGAGGATTATAGATACCCGCTGCAACCCTAGAACTATTGTTTTCATCAATTAAATCCAATAAAACAAAACTTTTGTTTTCCTGCATAAATCTAAACGCCATCCAAACCCCTGCTAAGCCAGCCCCAACTATCAGATTATCAAATTTTTGCATATTATTTTTAAGTATTTATACTTATATCTTTTAAGTCTAGTACTTTTTACCTTATCTTTGCAAAGATACAAAACTATCACCGCGTTATACACAAATGCAAACACGAAGAGAATTTATTAAAACCGCTGCAATGGCTTTGCCTGCTATGTCATTGGCTAGCATACTCTTAAGCTCTTGTAGCAAGAGTGAGATTATCGCTCCTAAAAAGAAACCTAGAGTTGGAATTATTGGTGCAGGTATATCAGGTTTACAAACTGCAAAGATATTATTTGAGCAAAACCAGTTTGAGGTTGAAATCCTTGAAGCTGGTGACAAAATTGGTGGCAGAATCAATTTAAGCGAGAAAGTTTTTGGCACATGCAATATTGAAATGGGCGCCTCTGCTGCTTATGGAGACCAGAACCAATGGTTTAATATGTTAAGGACTGCTCAAACGATTGAAACAAATTCTAAAAGCCCTTCTTCATTTTACATTAACGGCAATTCATTTAACCTTTCTGAATTGAATCAAGATTCAGATTACCAAAAAATGATTAACTCTACCAAAGATGTTTGCGATTATAATGGAAGTTCAGATGTATCAGTAGCGCAGTATATTGAATCTAAGAACATACCGGAGCGTGTTAAATTCATTTTCCAAAACAGGTCAGAGGAGAAAATTGGAACCAGTATAGAACGTGCATCAATAGCCTTAAATTCAAGTGAGAGTTTGAGTAAAATTGATTCAAACATGTACTACATTTCAGGGACCAACAGTGATGAAATTTTGTATCGTGAATACAGCAAAATCTTACCTTACGTGCTAAACAACACGGCCATCTGTTCTATAGATTATACAGGAAACAAGGTCAAGGTTCGTGATCACAATCAAGTATTAAGAGAATATGATTATGTGGTTGTTACGGTTCCTGTTTCTATATTGAAATTACAAGACAGTGATTTGAATTCAATTAAATTCCTTCCTGCTTTACCTGAATCAAAAATTTCTGCAATGAACAAAATCGGCATGGATGGTGCCATCAAGATTGCGCTTAAAACCAACAGAAAATTTTGGCATGAAGGTTCAAAAGCAATTTATACCAAAGGTCCAATAGGCAAATACGAAATTGTAAGTGAAGACCCAACAAACAACACGTACATACTTACAGCAACTGTAATGGGTGCTTTTGCTGAAAATGAATTAAACTCAATGAGAGAATCTGAAATTTTGAACTTAATTCAAAATGAATGGGCTACCTATATCGGCACCTCTGCCTCTGATTCACTGGTTTCTTGTTATGTGAAAAACTGGAGCAAAGAGCCTTTTATTAAAGGCGCATTTTCATACCACAAATTGGGCGGAGAAGCTGAAACTAGAAAAGAATTAGCTAAATCAGTTAACTCTAAAATATTCTTTGCTGGTGAAGCTTGCAACACCAACAAAAACAGTGGAACTGTTCATGGTGCAATAGAAACCGCATTCAATGTGAGTAAAGAAATTGTTTCTTTGGCCGTATGAGGTTATTGTCTATAACTTTATTACTACTCCTTTCATTTGCCTGTACTGAAAAGTCAAACTCTAATTTAACAACGGCTGACTATAAATCCATTAAAAATGTTTTAGACAGCCAAGTTTCTGCTTGGAATAAAGGCGATATCAAAACTTTCATGAAAGGTTATTGGAACTCTGACTCATTGAGATTCATTGGGAAAAATGGTGTTCGAAACAGTTATAAATCCGTTGAATCAAACTATTTAAACCATTACAAAAGCATAGAAAAAATGGGGCATTTAAGTTTTGACTCATTAATATTCACGGAAATTTCAGGTGAAGGCAAAATAGCCAATGTAACTGGTCAATGGAAAATCAAAGGCACTAATAATGCTGGAGGTTTTTTCTCTTTGTTCATTAAAAAAGTTGACAACAATTGGAAGATAATTGTTGACCACACCTGGTAGTAAAGGCTAATTACCTAACCCTTCTTAATTCATTTCGTAGATCAAATCTTTCTTCTGCCGTTTCAATCAGTTTACTTAAGAGTTCCGAATATCCCAACCCTGCGGCTTCCCATAATTTAGGGTACATACTGATATTGGTAAATCCAGGTAAAGTATTAACTTCGTTAAGGTAGAATTCATTGTCACTCACATAAAAAAAGTCTACCCTACTCAAACCTTCCAATTGCAAGCATCTATATGCCTTCAGCGCAGTATTACGAATTAACTGAACACTTGCATCAGACATGTTTTCTGCAGGTATAATGACTTTGGTTTCATTGTTTACATATTTGTTTTCATAGGTATAGAAACCGCTATTTACAACGATTTCCCCTACTCCACTTGCTTCAGGTTTTAAGTTACCCAATACAGCAGTTTCAACTTCTCTACCCGAAATTCCTTTTTCAATTAAAATTTTAATGTCATAATCGAAAGCAATATTGGTGGCATTTTTTAACTCATCAATATTATTGGCTTTTTCAACCCCCACACCACTTCCCATATTGGCAGGTTTCACGAATAACGGATAACCTAATTTTTCAAGTTCTGAGAAATTGATTTCGTCGCCTTTAAAATAAGTGAACCAAGGGGTAACTACGATGCCATTTTGTTGAAGTAATAATTTAGTGACATCTTTGTCCATTCCAATAGCAGAACCTAATACCCCTGGACCAACATAAGGTCGGTTTAGATATTCGAGCACACCTTGCAACAAGCCATCTTCACCAAAAACACCGTGTGCTATTGGAAAAAACACATCTACAGACAAGGCTATTTCAATATTGTCTTTGTGTCGAATGGGTTGCTCGTCAAAAGGCAATAAGCAAAGCGGAAAATGCTGTTCTGATGCGCCTATTTCAATTCCTTCTTCAAACAAGGTTTCTTCTGGCAAATGAAACCACTCTCCTTTTCTAGAAATTCCTATAACACTAATATGGTATTTGGTGTGATCTAGGGCTTTGAATATATTTCGAGAGGACACAATTGCTACATCGTGTTCGGGTGACTTTCCACCGGTAATAATTGCAATAGATTTCATCTAACAAAATTAACTAAAAACAAAACACCACATCACTGTAAATATCCACCAAACGAAAGGAATAGTTCCAATATAAAGGGCAAAGTAATTATTAATTATCCAAAGCGCTAACTGCTAGAAATGCCAGCAGACCGCAACCATCTTCAATTGCGTCTTCATCAATATCGAATGTATTTGTATGAACTGCAGATGTAATTCCTTTTTGCTCGTTTCTTGTTCCTAGACGGTAAAAACAAGCCGGAACTTCTTGGCTATAGTATGCAAAATCTTCTGCAGCCATCCAAATATCCAAAGGTTCAACATGCTCAGAACCCATGTACTCATTCGCACATTGCCATAGACCTTCTGTAAAAGTTTCATCATTTTTCAAATACGGATAACCGTTTTCAATTCTCACATCGGCAGTAGCGCCAAATGCTTCAGCGGTGTTGTTCACAAGCTTTACAATCAATTCTTTCACTTCTGCTCTCCACGACTCGTCCAGAGTCCTTAAAGTGCCTTCAAATGACACTGAGTTAGGAATTACATTTGTTGCACCGCCATTGGAATTGATTTTCCCAAAACTTAATACTGTTGGCAAAATCGGTTTAGCTTTCCTGCTAACAATTTGCTGCAGGGAAACAATAACTTGAGCAGCTGTAGCAACCGGATCTACACAAAGATGTGGCATAGCGCCATGACCACCTTTACCGTTTATAGTAATGTATATTTCATCAGTGCTTGCCATGTATAGACCTTTTCTGAAACCAACATTACCAGTGTTAAGAAAAGGCATTACATGTTGACCTATTATGGCGTCGACTTTAGGATTTTCAAGAATACCTTCTTTAATTAATAGACTTGCGCCGCCAGGTAATTTTTCTTCTCCAGGTTGAAAAACAAGCTTTATTGCCCCTTTAAATTCAGTTTTTATACTATTAAGAATTTTGGCTGCGCCTAATAAAGAACTTGTATGAACATCGTGCCCACAAGCATGCATTATTCCAGCTTTTTGCGAGGCATACGACTTCTCACTTAATTCCTGAATTGGCAAAGCATCCAAATCAGCGCGTAATGCGATGGTTTTTCCCGCACCTAATCCACCTTGAATCATGGCCCAAACGCCAGTTCCAGAAATTCTATGCGTTTCAAGTCCCAGATTTTGCAAATAGTTTTCCACCAATTTTGCTGTATTTTCTTCTTGGAAAGACAGCTCGGGATTGCTGTGAATGCTATGCCTAATGCCGATTATCTCTGATTTTATATCCTTTGCTAACGATTTAATTCTTGCTTTCATATATCCTGTGATTATCTGTTATTTTAATCAATCAAATTAATTCCTCAAATTTGCACTATTAAATGAAAGCAATCAACTATTTTATTTTGAATATTATCGGATTAAGTATATTTGTTTCTTGCCAGCCACAAGAACAGGAGCAACATAATCTAGATTCTTATACCAAAGCATATTTCGAAGTTAAAAACAATTCTAAATTTATTTTCACTGACTTGACTGACACAAATATCAATATTGAATATACATCTAGCAATTACACCAATAGCAGAGCAAATCCTGATATTGAAAATAGTGAATTTTTGTTTTATGATTTAAATTCACCCAATCAAGCCACATTTACAATGCGCTGCCAATCAGGAGGAACACAATTTAAAGACCAGATTGCAATGATTACCAAAAAAAATGACTCCACGGTTATTGGTCCAATTATCTTCAATTTAGGCGGAAAATTTACGCCAGGCTCAGGAAGTGGTGATTCTGTTTTTCAATATCCTACCTATCAAATAAACTCTACAATTTACACGGATGTTGTGCGAGTTAAACTTTACAATAACATTAAATACAAGGAAATTTATTTTGCCAAAAACATTGGCTTAGTTATTCGCAAAGAGAAAACCAACAAAACATATTACGTAAAGCGATACAGTAAAATGTAATTTACTGTATTGATATTGCTTTATAAGCCATTTCAAGAGCTAATTCATTTTGTTCCGCCTTACTAAGTTCTGAATTATCTATTACAAGAGCATCTTCAGCCTTTAACAAAGGACTGTTGGCTCTATTTGAATCACTGTAATCGCGGTCATTTAAATTTTTCAAAACCTCTTCATAAGAAATTACAAGATTCCCATTTGCTCTCAATTCCTTTAATCTTCTATGTGCTCGAATTTCAGCTTTTGCTGTCATGAAAATTTTCAGTTCAGCGTTTGGAAATACGACAGTACCAATATCTCTTCCATCCATTACAACACCTTTATGTAATCCAATTTCTTGTTGTTGTTTAACTAAAAAATCACGAACAATTTGAATCTTACTTACTGGGCTAACCATATTAGATACTTCCATATTTCTGATTTCGTTTTCAATATCTTCACCGTTAAGAAAAGTATGGTAAAAATCATCTTCAGGAATATGTTTGAACGTAATACTTAAGCTAGGCAATAGCTTTTCAAGTTCAATAAGATTATCAAGCCCTATCCCCTTTCGAATCAAGGCAAAAGTTACAGCACGGTACATTGCACCCGTATCGATAAAAATATAATTAAGTGATTTTGCCAACACTTTGGCCAAGGTGCCTTTGCCGCAACTTGAGTATCCATCAATTGCTATGTTTATCTTCTTAGTCAATGTTAAGCTTTTACATTTTCAAACAATTGTTTAATATAACTCAAAGCATAATCTGCCTCTTCAAAAGTATTCGATTTGCCGAAAGAAAATCTAACTGGAGCATGGTCTAGATTTTGGCCAATCGCCCTAATGACATGAGAACCTGAATTACTGCCTGCACTGCAAGCACTTCCGCCAGACACTGCTATTCCATTTAAATCAAAACTAAACAATAGAATATCACTTGCAAGCGCTGGTGGAAAAGCCAAACTTAATACCGTATATAAACTATCTCCTTCAGGATCACCATTGAATTTTATTTTAGGAAAATCAGATTTAATTCTATCAAGGAAATATTTCTTAATGGATGAGATATGTTTTTGTTTTTTCTCTAAGTCGCGGTATGAAATTTCCATTGCTTTAGCCAAACCAACAATGCCATAAACATTTTCTGTACCTGCTCTTAGTTCGCGTTCTTGCGATCCACCAGTAATGAGTGGTTTAACTCTGTTGCGTTTGTTGTGGTATAAAAAACCTACACCCTTAGGACCGTTAAATTTGTGAGCCGCACCAACGGCAAAATCCAAATCAATCTTTTGAAAATCGAATTGATAATGTGACATAGTTTGGACGGTATCACAATGAAAAAGTGCGTTGTATTGTCTGCTCAATTGACTTACTTTTTCTATGTCAAGAAGATTGCCAACTTCATTGTTGCCATGCATTAAAGAAACCAATACATCAGAATTTGATTTTAATAAAGATTCTAAATGATTTAAGTTAATATGACCATTTGGCAAAAGCTCGACTAAATGCATTTCAACTTTATTGGCATGCGCCAACTCTTCAATGGTATGAAGCACGGCATGATGCTCTACAGCAGAAGTTATTATATTTTTTACATTAAGTAGTTCTACACTACCTCTAATTGCCATGTTATCCGCTTCAGTTCCACCAGAAGTAAATATAATTTCTGCTGGGCTTACATTTAATAATTTAGCAATTGTTTTTCTACTAATTTCAAGGTGTGCTTTAACTTTGCGACCAAAAGCATGAGATGAAGAAGGATTGCCAAAATCATTTTTCAAAACGGGCAACATAGCCTCATATACCTCATTGTCTAAAGGCGTTGTAGCAGCGTGATCAAAATATACTTTCATTGTTATATTTTATTGTAATGGCAGCAATATCCTAATAATTTGTATACTAATTTAGCCAAATTAAATTGGGTTAAAATCTCCCCTTCTTTTGGCGCACATTCCACGATATCAAATCCTATAATTTGTCTTTTCTCTGCCACCTTTTTTAGAAACTTCAAACCTTGGTGCCACATTAAACCACCTGGTTCAGCAGTTCCAACTGCAGGCATAACAGAAGGATCAAAGCCATCTGCATCAATGGTTACATAGACCTTATCATTTAATTTATTTATGCAATCATCCATCCATTTATCATCTTCTTGAATCATATGTGCATACCAAGTATTAATGTTATCAGAAGATTGAATCAAGTCATATTCTTCTTTGCATTGTGCCCGAATACCTACTTGGCAAATTGGAACATTTAAATCATGAATTCTAGCCAAAACACTCGCATGGGAATATGGATTGTCATGGTAAGATGATCTTAGGTCGCTGTGCGCATCGATTTGCAAAACAGAAAAATTATCAAACTTTTTTTGAAATGCTTTTACAAAACCTAAACTTACAGTGTGCTCAGCACCAAGCGAAATAACAAACTTATTGTTGTTCAGGTGTTCAAGTGTTTCAGCTTCAATTAAATCGATAGCATCTTGGTTATATTTTCCTTCAAAATCCATAGGATGCATGGTTGCGATACCTACTTTTTTGTATGCTTCCTGGGCTGTTTCTTCATCAAAAAACTCTACAAAATGGCTTGCCTCAATAATTGCAGAAGGTCCTAAATCACTACCTTGAAGGTAAGAAGAAGTATATTCGTAAGGAGCCGATTGTATAATAACTTTACTGGTTTCATAGTTATAAAGCGTTGAATCTTCAATGCCTAAAAAGTTGTTTTCTGTATTTAATACTTGTTTCAAAATGTATTTGAGATTAATTTATAAATAAAACAACTGAATAAAAATATTTTATTCAGTTGTTTTATTTATTAGTTTGTATTAGATTATTTTACTCTTTCAACGTATTGAATGGTACGCAAATCAATTTTTATCTTGTCTCCCATATCAACAAACAATGGCACCATCAAACTTGCACCAGTTGACACGGTTGCAGGTTTAAGTGTATTGGTTGCTGTATCACCTCTTACACCTGGTTCGGTGTATGTTACTTCTAGTTCAACATGTGTCGGAGGTGTTCCACCAATTGGATTATCGCCTTCTTCAAATGAAACTAGTACTGTCATGCCTTCTGTCATGAATGGAGCTGCATCACCAAAGTAAGTTTCAGCAATATTGTATTGCTCAAAAGATTCATTGTCCATGCAAACCAAAGAACCACCTTCTTTATAGAGGTAGGATAATTCCCTTATTTCAACCCTAACAATATCAACTTTTTCACCAGGATTAAATCTGTTTTCGACAGATTTGCCAGTTTTCACATTCTTCATTTTACCTTGATAAAATGCTCTTAAGTTACCTGGAGTACGGTGAATGTATTCGATAATTTGTACCAATTCTCCGTTATGACGAATAAATTGTCCTACTGATAAATCTGATGCTGTTGCCATATTATTTAATGATGCGAAAATAGTTTGAATTCACTTCATTACCAAACATTAGGACATCATTTAGGCATACTTTTAAGCCAATCTTTCGCTTTTGCCGTATCGACAAAAAATTGTGTGGGGTAATTGTCTTTAATGAATTTAGAATAAAAATTAATAACCATTTTCTGATACAAAGAATGTACAATTATTGCTTCTGCAATGACGTTATGCTTAACTTTCAAGCTGGCTTCGTGACCAAAAAGCCTAGCTTCTTTGGTTATTTCAGTCCGTTCACCGGTTATTACTAATTTTTTTACAGGTTTGTGATTTGTGAATGAATTTACCAGATCGAAAGCATCCATCATATCTTGAAGTTCAATACGAACCCTATCCTTAAAAATAATTTCACAAATGTTATCTTCTAACATTTGAATTGAAAGTATAACTTTACTTTGTGTCTTCAGCATAATTTTCTTCAAAAATACAACAAGTTCACTGAAATTTAACATCAATTTTCAAATGAAATTTTTGTTTTTCTTTAAACTATTGATTTAAAATTGATTCAAAAAAAAAGCCTTAACAATTTGTTAAGGCTTTTTAATATTTAAGTTAATTTAGTTAGAACTTGCAACTTCGCCTTCTTCTTTAGAAGCCATCAATCTTTCAAATTCTTCTTTGCTACCTACAACAATGTTATCATAAGCACGCATTCCAGTACCAGCAGGAATTAAGTGACCAACGATAACGTTTTCTTTTAATCCACGCATGAAGTCAACTTTACCAGCGATTGCTGCTTCGTTTAATACTTTAGTTGTTTCTTGGAAAGACGCGGCACTCATGAAACTTCTTGTTGCCAATGAAGCTCTTGTTATACCCTGAAGCACAGCATCAGCGGTTGCTGTAACTGCATCTCTTACCAATACTTGGGTTTTATCTTGGCGTTTCAAAGAACTATTTTCTTCTCTTAACTCACGCAATGAAACGATTTGACCAACTTTAAGTTTGTCAGAGTCTCCAGCATCAAGAACTACTTTTCTATCAAAAATCCAATCGTTTTCTTCAAACAATTCTCTTTTTTCAACAATTTCATTTTCCAAGAATTGGGTATCACCTGGTTGTTCAATGATCATTTTTTGCATCATTTGTCTAACGATAATTTCAATGTGCTTATCATTAATTTTAACACCTTGTAGGCGATAAACTTCTTGAATACCATTCAAAATATACCTTTGAACTGCTGTTGGACCTTGAATTCTTAAGATATCTTGAGGTGTGATTGCACCGTCAGAAAGAGGAGCTCCAGCCTTAATGTAATCATTGTCTTGTACAAAAATATGTTTTGACAATGGAATCATATAATGCTTTAATTCACCATCTTTACTGGTAACTGTGATTTCTCTATTACCACGTTTGATACCGCCATAGGTAACAACACCATCAATTTCAGAGACTGTTGCTGGATTAGAAGGATTTCTCGCTTCGAATAACTCAGTTACACGTGGAAGACCACCTGTGATATCTCGAGTTCCACGAGCAGATCTAGGAATTTTAGCGATAATATCACCCGCACTAATTGCTTTTCCATCATTTACCGAGATGTGAGCACCTACCGGTAAGCTGATTTCTTTTAGAACCGTTTTGTCTTTGCCAATGATTTTGATTGACGGTGATTTTGTTTTATCTTTTGTTTCGATAATTACCTTTTCGCCATAACCAGTTACTTCGTCATTTTCTTCTCTGAAAGTGATACCATCAATGATATTATCATATTGAATTTTACCCGCTAAGTCAGATAAGATAACTGCATTGTATGGATCCCAAGCACAAATCAAATCTCCTTTTTTAACTTTATCCCCTTCTTTCAAGTATACAAATGAACCATAAGGAACAACGAAAGTGATAAGGATATTTTTATTTTTTGGATCTAGAATTCTCACCTCTGCACTACGGCTTAAGTTTAACTCAACTTTTTGAGTTCCACCCGATGCTTCGTCAGCTTTTTCAGTTGTGACAGTTCTAAGCTCATCAAAACTTACAATACCATCAAATCTAGAAACGATTTGAGATTCAGCGGCAATACTAGATGCTGTACCACCCACGTGGAATGTACGTAGTGTTAACTGTGTACCCGGCTCACCGATTGATTGTGCAGCAATTACGCCCACAGCCTCTCCGATTTGAACCATTCTTCCATTGGTTAGGTTACGACCGTAACATCTAGAACAAACTCCACTTTTGGTTTCGCAAGTTAGTACTGAACGTATTTCCATTTCTTCAATACCGCAACTTTCTATTTCTCTTGCAACTTCTTCTGTGATTTCAGAACCTGCCGCAACAATTAGAGCACCAGTTTCAGGATGGTAAGTATCATATAGACCAGTTCTACCTAAAATTCTTTCGAATAAACTTTCTACAACATCGTCGTTATCTTTTAAAGCAGAAAGAGATAATCCTCTTAAAGTATCACAATCATGTTCAGTGATGATAACATCTTGAGCAACGTCATGCAATCTTCTGGTCAAATAACCAGCATCCGCAGTTTTTAACGCTGTATCGGCAAGACCTTTACGCGCACCATGGGTAGAGATAAAGTATTCTAATACTGATAGACCTTCTTTAAAGTTTGATAAGATTGGATTTTCAATGATTTCACCGACTCCACCTCCAATATTCTTTTGTGGTTTTGCCATCAATCCCCTCATTCCACCTAACTGACGGATTTGTTCTTTAGAACCCCTCGCACCAGAGTCAAGCATCATATAAATTGGATTGAATCCTTGGTCATTTTCAGCCAACTCTTTTAATAGAATTTCACCCACTTGAGAGTTAATTCTTGTCCAAATATCGATTACTTGGTTATAACGCTCGTTGTTGGTAATAAAACCGTTCTCGTAGTTGAATTTAATTTCTTCAACTTCAGCTCTTGCTTTATCGATTAACTTTTCTTTAGCATCTGGAATTTGAACATAATTCAAATTGAACGATAAACCACCTTTGAATGCATAGTGGAAACCTAAGTCTTTAATATCATCCAAGAACTTTGATGTTCTAGCGACTCCAACAACTTTCACGAAATTGCTGATGATATCACGTAGAGACTTTTTGGTCAATAATTGATTAATGTAACCAACTCCTTCAGGAACAACTTGGTTGAACAATACACGACCAACAGTTGTTTCAATTATTTGGTAAGTAAAACCACCATTGCCATCACTATCTAATAGTTTACATTTAATGTGGGCATGCAAATCTGCTTTACCTTCATTTAATGCAATAATTACTTCTTCTGGAGAATAGAAAGTAATGCCTTCACCTTTAACTAATTTTTCAGGTGTATTTTTTCTGCCTTTGGTAATGTAATAAAGACCAAGCACCATGTCTTGAGAAGGAACTGTAATTGGAGATCCATTTGCAGGGTTCAAGATATTGTGTGGCGCTAGCATTAACAATTGAGCTTCCAAAATTGCTGCGTGTCCAAGTGGAACGTGAACAGCCATCTGGTCACCATCAAAGTCAGCGTTAAAACCTGTACATGTTAATGGATGTAATTGGATTGCTTTTCCTTCTATTAATTTAGGTTGGAATGATTGTATACCCAATCTGTGCAATGTAGGAGCACGGTTTAGGAGTACAGGATGACCTTTCAAAATATTTTCAAGAATTTCCCAAATTACTGGTTCTTTTTTATCTACAATCTTTTTAGCAGACTTTACAGTTTTTACAACACCTCTTTCTATCAGTTTTCTAATAATAAACGGTTTGAATAATTCTGCCGCCATCGCTTTAGGCAAACCACACTCGCTTAATTTAAGCTTAGGTCCTACCACAATTACTGAACGACCAGAATAGTCAACACGTTTACCCAATAAATTTAAACGGAAACGACCTTGTTTACCTTTAAGCATGTCACTTAATGATTTTAATGGTCTGTTACCATCAGATTTAACAGCGCTAGATCTTCTTGTGTTGTCTAACAATGAGTCAACAGACTCTTGTAGCATCCTTTTTTCGTTACGCAAGATTACTTCTGGAGCTTTAATTTCCATTAAACGCTTCAAACGGTTGTTTCTGATAATAACACGACGGTATAAATCGTTCAAGTCAGAGGTAGCAAAACGACCACCCTCTAGTGGAACCAAAGGACGTAATTCTGGTGGAATAACTGGAAGCATACGCATAATCATCCATTCAGGACGGTTAACATTACCTTCTCTATTGGCCGAGCGGAAACTTTCAATAACTTTCAAACGTTTCAAAGCTTCAGCTTTACGTTGTTGAGAAGTTTCAGTTGCTGCTTGGTTTCTTAAACTGTAGCTCAAACCATCTAAATCAATATTGGTTAAAAGCTCCCATAAAGCTTCTGCACCCATTTTGGCTACAAACTTTTTAGAATCTGAATCGTCCAAGTATTGATTTTCTTTTGGAAGTTTATCTAAAATATCTAAATATTCCTCTTCAGAAAGTAGGTCTAATCTGTTGATACCTTCATGTTCACCACTTTGGATAACAATGTATCTTTCATAATAAACTACTAGGTCTAATTTTTTACTGCTAAGACCTAGCAAATAGCCAATTTTATTTGGCAAAGAACGGAAATACCAAATATGGGCAACAGGTACCACCAAATTGATGTGACCCATTCGTTCGCGTCTCACCTTTTTCTCTGTTACTTCAACACCGCAACGGTCACAAACGATACCTTTATAGCGGATACGTTTATATTTACCGCAATGACATTCGTAGTCTTTTATAGGACCGAAAATTCTTTCACAGAATAATCCACCCATTTCTGGTTTATAACTACGGTAGTTGATTGTTTCCGGCTTGATTACTTCACCAAAAGATTTTTGTAAAATACTTTCAGGAGAAGCAAGACCAATACGGATTTTGGTGAAATTGCTTTTTATCTTTTGATTCTTTTTAATCGTTGACATTAATGTACTGCTTTTTTTTTGTGAATGTAAATTGTAGCCTATTCTTCAAAGGTCATTTCTATACCCAAACCTCTTAATTCATGAATCAATACATTGAATGATTCAGGAATTCCAATTTGTGTAATGTTGTCACCTTTAACAATTGCTTCGTATGTTTTAGCACGACCCAAGATATCGTCTGACTTAATGGTTAAGATTTCTCTTAAGATATTTGCTGCACCGAATGCTTCAAGTGCCCAAACCTCCATCTCACCAAAACGCTGACCACCAAATTGCGCTTTACCACCCAAAGGTTGTTGTGTAATCATTGAATACGGTCCGATTGAACGGGCGTGCATTTTATCATCAACCATGTGGCCTAATTTCAGCATATAAATAATACCTACTGTAGTCGGTTGGTGGAAACGCTCACCTGTTAATCCGTCGTATAAGAATACTTGGCCATTGATAGGAATATTGGCTTGCTTTGTATACTCATCAATTTGAGTTGGAGTTGCTCCATCAAAAATTGGTGTAGCAAATTTCAAACCTAATTCTTTACCTGCCCAACCTAATACGGTCTCATAAATTTGACCCAAGTTCATCCTTGAAGGCACACCTAGCGGATTCAATACGATGTCAACTGGAGTTCCGTCTTCTAAGAAAGGCATATCTTCAGCGCGAACAATACGGGCAACAATACCTTTGTTACCGTGTCTTCCCGCCATTTTATCACCTACTTTCAATTTACGTTTAACTGCAACATAAACTTTAGCCATTTTCAAAATACCAGTTGGCAATTCATCGCCCACAGTTATTGCATAATATTCACGTCTAAATGCAGCATAAACTTCAGTTAATTGTGACTTAAAGTTTTTAAGTATGGTATTAACTTGAACATTTTTATCCGCATCTGAAGTCCAATTTCCAAAGTTTACATTATCGTAATCTACAGATGAAAGGTTTTTAAGTGTAAATTTGGTTCCTTTAGGAATCATATCGTCACCATAAACTGCTTTAACACCAGCAGATGTTTTTCCATTAAGAACTTTGAATAATTTTTGAACTAAAATTTCAATTAACTTTTCTTTATTCTTTCTGTATTCAACTTCGTTTTTGGCTAGTTTAGCTTTTTCTTCAGTTTTAGCACCTTTTTCTTTTTTGGTTTTGGTGAATAGTTTTTTATCGATAACGATACCTTCAGTTGATGGTGGCGCTTTCAATGAAGCATCTTTCACATCACCCGCTTTGTCACCAAAGATTGCTCTCAACAATTTCTCTTCTGGAGAAGGTTCAGTTTCACCTTTTGGCGTTATTTTACCGATAATGATATCACCTTCTTTTAATTCAGCTCCAATTCTGATTAGACCATTTTCATCTAAATTTCTTGTTGCTTCTTCACTTACGTTAGGAATATCATTGGTTAATTCTTCTTCACCACGTTTGGTATCACGAACTTCTAATTCGAATTCATCTATGTGAATTGAGGTATACCAATCGTCGCTTACAACTTTTTCTGATATAACAATCGCATCCTCAAAGTTATAACCTTGCCATGGCATGAATGCTACTTTCAAGTTTCTACCGATTGCCAATTCTCCATCTTGGGTTGCATATCCTTCACAAAGAACTTCACCCTTGCTTACTCTTTGACCTTTGCTTACAATAGGTCTTAAGTTGATACAAGTACTTTGGTTTGTTCTTAAGAATTTGGTTAAAGCATAAGTCTTAATATTGCTGGCAAAATTCAATAATTCATCATCGGCTGAAAAGTCGTAACGAATTTTGATTTCATTTGCATCAACATAATCAACAACACCATCCCCTTCTGCCATAACTAAAGCGCGAGAATCTCTTGCAACTCTTTCTTCAAGACCAGTTCCAACAATTGGAGATTCTGGTCTTAACAAAGGAACTGCTTGACGTTGCATGTTTGATCCCATCAATGCCCTGTTCGCATCATCATGCTCAAGGAAAGGAATTAAAGATGCCGCAATCGACACAATTTGGTTAGGAGCAACGTCCATGAAGTTTAATTTCTCAGCTTCTACAAGCGGGAAATCACCTTCAAAACGCGCTTTGATTTCTTTTTCTTTAAATTCACCTTTCTCGTTGATATCAACATTACATTGAGCGATGATTTTACCATCTTCCTCTTCAGCACTAAGATAAACAACTGGTTTTGCGAAATTAACACGACCGTTTTCTACAGGTCTATATGGGGTTTCGATGAATCCCATGCTGTTAATTTTAGCATGTACACAAAGAGATGAAATCAAACCAATATTTGGTCCCTCTGGAGTTTCAATCGTACATAAACGACCATAGTGGGTATAGTGTACGTCACGCACCTCGAAACCAGCTCTTTCACGGGAAAGACCACCTGGTCCAAGTGCAGACATTCTTCTTTTGTGGGTTATTTCAGCCAATGGATTTGTTTGGTCCATGAACTGAGACAATTGGTTGGTACCAAAGAATGAATTAATAACCGATGATAATGAACGCGCATTGATCAAATCTGTTGGCGTAAATACTTCATTGTCACGTATATTCATTTTTTCACGAATGGTTCTAGCCATACGTGCTAAACCAACACCAAATTGAGCATACAATTGTTCTCCAACAGTTCTAACACGTCTGTTACTTAAGTGGTCAATATCATCCACTTCAGAACGGCTATTACTCAATTCAATAAGATAAGTGATAATTTTAATTATGTCTTCATTGGTTAAGACTTTCACTTCCATTCCTGTGGTAAGATTTAACTTCTTGTTGATTCTATAACGACCAACTTCACCTAAATCATAACGTTTATCGGAAAAGAACAATCTTTCAATAATACCACGAGCAGTCTCTTCATCTGGTGGATCAGTATTCCTCAATTGACGGTAAATATGCTCAACAGCCTCTTTACCATTGTTAGAAGTATCTTTTTGTAGGGTGTTATATATGATTGTAAAATCATTTTTTCCTTCTTCTTCTTTGTTAAGGATGATAGTCTTTACACCAGCTTCAACGATTTCATCTATATGAGAAGCTTCAAGAATAGTATCACGTTCGATAATAACTTCGTTACGTTCAATAGAAACTACCTCACCGGTATCCTCATCTACGAAATCTTCAACCCAAGTGCGTAAAACCCTTGCAGATAGTTTTCTACCTACAAATTTTTTAAGACCAGTTTTAGAAACTTTAACTTCTTCAGCAAGACCAAAAATGTTTAAGATGTCTTTATCCGACTCAAAACCGATTGCTCTTAATAAAGTAGTAACAGGAAATTTCTTTTTACGGTCGATATATGCATACATAACGTTGTTTACGTCAGTAGCGAATTCAATCCATGAACCTTTGAAAGGAATTACACGGGCTGAATACAATTTAGTTCCATTGGTGTGGTACGATTGACCAAAGAAAACACCAGGTGAACGGTGTAACTGAGAAACAATAACTCTTTCAGCACCATTGATAACAAAGGTACCGCTTGGAGTCATGTATGGAATTGTACCTAAATAAACGTCTTGAACGATGGTTTCAAAATCTTCGTGTTCTGGATCGTTACAAGAAAGTTTTAATTTGGCTTTTAGAGGCACAGAATATGTGAGGCCTCTTTCGATACATTCAGTGATGTCGTATCGAGGTGGGTCAACAAAATAGTCTAAAAATTCGAGATTGAAGATGTTTCTAGTGTCATTTATTGGGAAATTTTCCTGAAAAACCTTGAATAAACCTTCATCAGTTCTCTTATCAACGTGGGTTTCCAGTTGAAAGAACTCTTTAAAAGATTGCAATTGCACGTCAAGGAAATCCGGATAATCAATAACTTTATCGATTGATGCGAAATTGATTCTTTTTGGTTGTTTTACTTTTGTTGCCAATTTTGTAAAATATTAAATTTTTTGTTGATTAAACCGATTTTATAAAAAAACAAAAACACCAATAGACCCATCGGTTACAGTGGGTCTATTGGAGTTAAATAGAGCTAAATATTGAATTACTTGATCTCAACTTCAGCACCAGTTTCTGTAAGTTTAGCTTTCAATGCTTCAGCTTCGTCTTTAGCAATGTTTTCTTTTACAGGTTTTGGAGCTCCGTCTACCAAGTCTTTTGCTTCTTTCAAGCCAAGTCCGGTTAAGTCTTTAACAACTTTAACTACGTTTAATTTGTTAGGACCAGCGCTTTTTAGGATTACAGTGAATTCTGTTTGAGCGGCAGCAGCTTCGCCAGCACCAGCAGCAGCTGGAGCAGCAACAGCAACAGCAGCAGCTGCAGGTTCGATACCATATTCATCTTTCAAAATTTGGGCTAATTCGTTTACCTCTTTAACGGTAAGATTAACCAATTGTTCAGCAAATGCTTTTAAGTCAGCCATTTTTCTTAATTGTTTTTTTTTTAATTGTTTTTAATTTCTTTCTGATAATGTTTTAACGATACCGGCAATTTTGCCACCACCGCTCTGCAACGCTGAAATAACGTTTTTAGCAGGAGATTGTAATAATCCCATAATTTCACCGATTAAGTCTTCTTTAGATTTCAAGTTACTCAAGGCTATTAATTGGTCATCACCAATAAATATAGCGCTGTCAACATATGCACCTTTCAAAGCTGGCTTAGTACCTTTCTTTCTGAATTTCAGAATGGCTTGGGCTGGACTTTTAAAATTAGCACTGAATAACAGAGCAGATGTTCCTTTAAGTGCACCTTCTAATTCGCCGAATTCTTTACCGGAGTTTCTCATAGCCTTTAATATCAATGTATTTTTGGCTACCAGCATTTCAATGTCGTTTTTGAATAATTCACGTCTGAAATTATTTGTATCTACTGCACTGATACTAGATGTATCGGCAATGTACAAACAATTAGCATTTTTGAATTTTTCAGTTAATTCGGCAATTGCTGCGTTTTTTTCTTCTCTGTTCATTTAAGTGATTTAAATTCCTGGAATTGATTTGATGTCGATGCAGATACCTGGACTCATGGTAGAACTCAAGTAAACGCTTCTGAAATACGTCCCTTTGGAAGAAGAGGGTTTCAGTTTACTTAAAGTTTGCATAATTTCCATAGCATTTTCTGCGATTTGATTAGGTTGGAAGCTAACTTTACCGATTGATGTGTGAATGATACCAGTTTTATCAACTTTAAAGTCAATTTTACCAGCTTTCACTTCAGTTACGGCTTTTGCCACATCAGGAGTAACAGTTCCTGATTTTGGATTTGGCATTAAGTTACGTGGGCCTAATATTTTTCCTAACTTACCAAGTTTTGCCATTACAGCTGGCATGGTAATGATAATGTCGATGTCTAACCAACCATTTGCAATCTTATCGATATAATCGTCAAGACCAACGTAGTCGGCTCCAGCAGCTTTTGCTTCTGCTTCTTTATCAGGAGAACACAAAACCAATACACGTACAGTTTTACCTGTACCATGTGGTAATGTTGCTACACCTCTAACCATTTGGCTAGCCTGTTTAGGATCTACACCTAATTTAACATCGATATCTACCGATGAATCAAATTTGGTGAAGGAAATATCCTTCATAAGTTTTGTAGCTTCTTCTAATGTATAAACTTTAGAAATATCAATTTTTTCTAAAACTTTCTTTCTGTTTTTGGTAAGTGCCATTGTCTAATAATTAAAAAGGTTTATCTCCAGCGATTGTTACACCCATACTTCTTGCAGTTCCAGCAACCATATTCATAGCTGATTCAATTTTGAAACAGTTTAAATCCGGCATTTTGTCTTCTGCAATTTGCTTAACTTGATCCCAAGTTAATTCAGCAACTTTCTTTCTGTTAGGTTCAGCAGAACCTTTAGCAGCTTTAGTAGCCTCAATAATTTGAGTAGCAACTGGAGGGGTTTTGATGATGAATTCGAACGATTTATCACTGTATACAGTCAGAACTACTGGTAATACTTTACCCATTCTGTCTTGTGTACGCGCGTTAAACTGTTTACAAAATTCCATGATGTTTACACCTTTTGAGCCCAGAGCAGGTCCAATGGGAGGTGCGGGATTTGCTTGTCCGCCTTTTACTTGTAATTTTACGTATCCTGTTATTTCTTTTGCCATGATATAGCTATTTATATGTTATTCTTTTTCTACTTGGTTATAGTTCAATTCTAAAGGAGTTCTTCTTCCAAAAATCTTCACCATTACTTTTAATTTTTTCTTCTCTTCGTTTACTTCTTCAATTACACCGCTGAAACCAGAGAATGGTCCATCAGTAACTTTGATTGGTTCACCAACGATAAATGGTTCTGTAGTTTCTACATCTACGCCACCATTCTCGTCTGCATTTCCAAGAATTCTATTTACTTCAGCTTGTCTTAATGGAACTGGATTATCCTTTGAACCTAAAAACCCAACCACGCCGTTAATACCTTTAATGGTGGCAGCAACTTCACCATAGAATTTGGCTTGAATCAAGATATATCCTGGGAAATAGTTTCTTTCTTTGGCTATCTTTTTACCATTTTTAATTTGGTAAACCTTTTCCATTGGAATAAGGATTTGCGGAACATAATCAGTTAATTTAGCCTTAATAAGCTCACTCTGTAAGTTAGCTTTAACTTTTTTTTCCTGACCGGAAACCGCTCTAACCACATACCATTGCAAGTCTAATGCTTCCATTGCCATTATTTAAACAAACTATAAAAAAAGTCAAGACCATTGCCTAACGAATAGTCTAAAACCCATACCAAAGATGCGAAGATAAGGGAAGCAACCAATACGATTATCGCACTTTCGCGTAATTCATCCCATGTAGGCCAAGTTACCTTGTTTAGCAACTCATCTACAGAGTGATTCCACATGTTTCTTAATTTTTCCATTTATATGTTTTTTAGCACGAGAGGAGAGATTCGAACTCCCATCAAAGGTTTTGGAGACCTCTATTCTACCCTTGAACTACTCTCGTAAAAATATTAGTCACCCTGATTAAGGACCAGGGTGACTAACATCCTTATTGTTTTAAAATATTAATCTAAAATTTCAGTTACTTGACCAGCACCGATGGTTCTACCACCTTCACGAATAGCAAAACGTAAAGTT
>JBIKPR010000060.1:0-16718 GCA_044357345.1 Bacteroidia bacterium | reverse complement strand
TCATGTCAGCCAATCTGATATTGACCGCAGAGAATATGTAATCAATATCACCAAAGCAGGTTTAAACACCCTTGCAGCAATTGACATTGTGTTGGAAAAAACAAAAGATGAGTGGAAACAATTAAGCGAAGCAGAAGCCAAACAACTGAATAAACTTTTGGACAAACTTAGACAATAAAAAAATTTATACCAATAGTTGTATCTATAAGTAATTAAGCATGAACAAAAAACCAATTAGCATCCATAAAGCACCAGCAAGCCGCAGCATGGGGCCAATCGTCGCCTACGCATCCTTTGTAATGAACAGCAAGGAACAATTTATGCAAGTGACACACGATTACCAAGACGGTAGAATGGGACAAATAACAACAAACAATAAATCAAAATATATCATGAAATTAACATTCAAACAAATCATGGGCGCCGTATTATTCGCCGCCTTAAGCTCAGCAGTTATCAATGCCACTATCTTTTTTATTTTCAAAGCTATGGGCATTTTTGATGCAACCATTATTGATCCGAAATCAAATGCAAGTTTAAGCATTGCACCGGTATTGATGGCGAGCATTATGCCAAGTTTAGTTGCAGGCCTAGTGTTCTTCTTATTTGAAAAATACAGCAAAAACGGTTTTAAAATCTTCAGCATTATTAGCATTATTTTGGTCTTGGCTTCATTGTTCAGCCCATTTTCAATTCCCAATGTAAGCATGGGATTTGCAATAGGGTTAAACCTTATGCACTTGGTGGTAGCAGGAAATGTTTTGTTTTTTATTAATAGGGCACGCAAAAACAACAATTAAAAACACTCTACTTTTGACCAGGGCGTTACGGCAATGAATTTTCCCGACACCAAAATAGAGGTGTTTGGAAAAATGTTTATTCTGATTGGCGTCAATTTATTGCTTTACATACCGATTTTAAAAGGGAGTCAAACCATTGATTCGATAAACGAAATTACATTATGAAATCCTTGAAAATTATTGCCTTCGTATTAATTACAGCATTTTTAATATTCCAAATTTACATCAGCATGTCTACAAATAACTCAGAAACTCAGTCATACAAACTGATACGAAGCGAAGACAAATTCGAAATAAGGCATTACCCCTCTGCCATTATGGCCAGGGTAAACTCCAATTTCAAAACATACAAAGAATTGGGTAGAAATGGATTTGGAAAACTTGCAAATTACATTTTTGGAGGAAACAATGAGAAAAAGCAAATTGCAATGACCTCGCCTGTGCATATGGGGATTAACGACTCTGTTTCTAGCATGTCTTTTGTAATGCCTTCAAGATTTGACATGGGGAATTTACCACGACCAAACAATACAGACATTATATTAGAAACTTCAGAACCAGAATTTGTGGCTGCAATAAGATTTGGAGGCTTTCCAAGTACCAATAAAATAAATGAAAAAATCGAAGAATTGAGAGGATTGCTGGAAGAAAAAGGCCTTAAGTATCATGGTCATTTTCGCTACTTGGGTTATAACCCACCCTATCAATTATTTGGGAGGAGAAACGAAGTTATAGTGTCTTTGGAGGCCAATCAATTTAAGGAGAACTAAATTAATCGAAATCTCCATTAGTTATTAGTTAATTATTATAAAACGAAATTTAGAAGTATTTCCTATTGTCTTCCTCTCCCGATAGCTATCGGGACTCTTGCTTCACCCCGTGGCGTGTTCGCAGCTTTGAGCGAATTCTGCCATGGGGAGTGGAATGCTCTACCACAGAGGGCTCTTGCTGTTCTGATTATTGGTTAATTTTTTATAAAACGAAATATCCAATACATGACGCGCACACTATACCCTAGCCCCTAGACGCTAGACCCTATGGATTTTCCCCTCTCTTCCCGTATATTTGAATTCAGAAATCTCCAAATTCTCTCAGTACTGAATTTTCAGTTAAGGAGAACATGGAATTTTTTATATAAAACTGTACACTAAACGCTATACACTGAATTCACATGCATCCTGAATTTGACTACATACAGGTAAACCGAGATTCTTGGAACCAAAGAACCGAAGCGCACATCAATTCATCCTTTTACAATCTTCCAGATTTTAAACAGGGTGTTAGTTCACTCAACGAAATAGAACTGGTCTTATTGGGCGACATTAAAGGCAAATCAATATTGCATTTGCAATGCCATTTCGGACAAGACAGTATTTCACTAAGCCGCATGGGTGCGCATGTTACGGGGGTTGACCTTTCAGACAAAGCCATAGACCAAGCGCGTATTTTAGCAAAAGAGTTAAACGTTGATACTGAATTTATTTGCTGTAATATTTACGATTTACCCCAACATTTAAACCAAAAATTCGACATCGTTTTTACCAGCTACGGAACCATTGGATGGTTGCCGGATCTGGATGCTTGGGCAAAAATTGTTTCTCAATATTTAAAACCTAAGGGTCATTTTATTTTTGTTGAATTCCACCCAATGGTGTGGATGTTCGACGACAATTTTGAAACCATTGGCTACAATTATTTCAACGAAAAAGCCATTGTAGAAACTGAGCAAGGTACTTATGCAGATAGGGAGGCGGACTTAACGCTTAAACACATTACATGGAACCATCCTTTATCGGAAGTATTTGGCAGTTTGTTGAAGGAGAACCTTGAAATAAAATCATTTAATGAATTCGATTATTCTCCTTATAATTGCTTTAACAAAACCATAGAAATAGCTCCAAATAAATTTCGCATAGCGCATTTATCGAATAAAATTCCCATGGTTTATGCACTGGTAGCCGAGAAAGCATCAATATGAGAAAAACCATACTTTTTATATTTTTAATTGCTTCAGTACTTGTCAAAGCGCAAACCTTTGAAGGCACTCTCACCTATGCTTGCGACATTGAAATAAGCAAAAACATGGCAAAAAAAGGTCAAAGCAAAGACTCAACTTTGACCCAATTGAGAAAAAATGATGCTTGGTTCGACACCTTGAAAACCGTTTATAAAGAAGGCAATTACTTGAGGGTGGTGGGCAATAAACATCAAAATAAAATTTTGTACCGAGCCGATTCAAATAAAATTTATGTTTTTGAACAAAGTAATGGGAAAAACATTGGAACTGTATCAGATGCAGGTATAGATTTTGAAAAAACAATGAATCGTCAGGAGGCTGTTATTACAACGCCCGACACCTTGGTATGGGTAAATGGTATTGCATGCAATCTGGTGCGTATAGAAATGAAATTACAAACCTATGAATTTTATTACAGCAAAGCCCATTATCCAATGTTGGCAAGGTTTTATGCCAAGCATGTTAGAGGCTCATGGAATGCATATTTGCGTCGCGCCAATGCTTTGCCAATAATGATCGTGGAAAAAAACAATTTCTACATCACGAAAGTATATACATTGATCTCAGCCAAAGAAGAAAACATTAGTGACAATGTATTTGATGTCCCTGAATTAGAGCAATAAAAATCAACACAACACATGCCCCTACACTACGAAATCATCATCAAAGCAAATCCTGAAACCGTTTGGAACATTATGCTGGGCAAAGATACTTACTCAAAATGGACCGCTATTTTTAAAGAAGGTTCGTACTTTGAAGGCGATTGGTCAGAAGGCTCTGCAATGCGCTTTCTTGGTCCTAACGAGGAGGGGAAAATTGGCGGCATGCTGAGTAGAATTATTGAATGTATTCCAAACCAAAGCATCAAAATAGAACATTATGGAATGATCAACGACGGGGTTATTGTTACAGATGCGGAAGAAATTAAAATGTGGACACCAGCCTATGAAAACTATCATCTTAGCAAGATAGATGCAGGCACCGACTTGCGCATTGAGATGATAATGAACGAAAGTTTTGACGATTATTTCAATGATACTTGGCCTATGGCTCTGGTGAATTTGAGGGACTTGTGCGAAGGGAAAGTACAAAAAAACTAGAATCGAAGTCCTAATTTGCAAACCTTCAAGTACTTCAACTTATTAATCTTAAATTTCGAAAAAATTAAGATTCAAGACATAGAATCTCCGAGAATATCAATTACTTTGCAGCTGTGAAAATACTGTCTATTCAAGCTTTAAGAGGGCCCAATTACTGGAGCCACAGCAACCCAAAACTGATACAAGTTAGACTTGAATTGAATGAACCCTACAACTTTCAGGAAGAAGCGCTTAATAACTTTAAAGCTCAAATAAAACAAAATCTACCCGAACAGTTTCAAATTCAAAAAACCGATGAAAACCATCTTGCAGTTTTATTTTGTGCCACAGCATTGGCCTTGCAAAATTCGAGGTTAAACCATTTGGATTTCTACACCATAAAAGCCACACAAACAAAAGGCATATTCAATGTTGTGTTTGCTTACCACAATGAAAGAGCAGGCAAACAAGCAGCCAAATCGGCTCAAGCATTAATTGAAGCTTTGCAACAAGGAAAATCGCCCAATTTCAGTATTGAAGAAACACGCATCAGCGCCCTAATTGAACTTGAAAAAAATAGCGAAGAATTAGACAACTTAATTGACCAAGCCACAGATAAAAACATTCCATTCTTGGCTGCAGAAGATGATTTTCCTTTTCAATTTGGCTACGGAAAAAACAGTGTAAATATTGACCCGGAGAATCTTCCTAAGACAATAGAAAGTCTATTCCCAGAAAACAAAAACAGTAGAGTACCAATAATAGCCATAAGTGGAAGTAATGGCAAAACAACGAGCACAAGACTAATCGCTCATATTTTAAAGACCGCTGGACATTGTGTTGGCTACACTACCAGCGACGGCATATACATCGATGGTGAAATGCTAGACGATGGCGATACAACTGGGCCATCAAGTGCCCAAATTATATTGCGCAACAAAAGCATTGATGTTGCAGTTCTTGAAACTGCGCGAGGCGGAATTGTAAGGGCTGGCTTGGGGTTTGACCAATGCGATTTGGCCTTGTTGACCAATGTACAAGGCGACCACTTGGGCATTTCAGACATAGACACCATAGAAGAACTCTCACAAGTTAAAGCGGTTATAACTAAGGCCTTAAAGCCTGATGGAACAGCCATACTTAATGCAGACAATGAAAACACCATCGCCATTGGCGAGAAAACAGACAATAAAGTGGCATGGTTTAGTTTATACCCTAAAAACCCCCTTATTTTAAACGGAATCAATAAAGGCATTCCCGTTGCATATGTTGAAGATCAAATTCTATTCCTACAAGCGGGGCAAACAAAAAACAAAATAGCCTCGCTATCAGAAATTCCCATTACGTTTAATGGCAGTTTGAAATTCATGACCCAAAATGCTATGGGTGCTGCACTAAGCGCATTCTTATTCGGCATTGATACAGAAACAATTGGCAAAGCCCTGAGCACATTTTTCCCTTCTCAAGAACAAACACCTGGAAGAATGAACCTATTTGAGGTTAAAGGCAAAACCGTTCTTATTGATTTTGCGCACAACCCCGATGGATTTGAAGGCGTGCGCGATTATTTGGCAACGGTTAAATCACCGATGAAAATTGGCATTATTGTTGGCACGGGCGATAGACTCGAAAGCGATTTGATCCGCAATGGTGAAATTGCCGCTGAGATGTTTGACCACATCATTATTCAGCAAACAAAATTCTTAAGGGGTAGGACAGCTGAATCGATTATTGACAACCTTACCCAAGGCATATTAACGGTTAATCCAAATGCCCAATGGGAAAGGATTGACGACGATATAGAGGCTCTAGGCTATGCATTGTCTTTCGCACCAAATGGAAGTATCATTACAGCATTGAGCAATGTTTTAAACAAACCATTTGAACTGATAAAGCAATATCAAAACGAATAACTTCTACAAGTATTGCTTGTGAATAAAAATTATTTTTATTCAGGTTTAATTTTAAAATACTGCTTTACAATTATTTACAAAAACTTTTTTTAACTTTAAAAAAACAGCCTTTTTGCTCAAACAAATGACAATTGTATTGGTGTATATTTGCTGAACTTATAACCAGATGGATAAAACAATTGTTGTTGCTGGCGCGAATGGTAACTTAGGGAAACGAATCTGTACTTCACTTAATGAGAAAGGTGCTAAAGTAAAAGCTTTGGTAAGAAAAGAATCAGATTCAAAAACAATATCTGCATTGGAGACAATAGGTATAGAAGTGTATCCCATTGATTATTCAGACATTCAATCATTGGCTGGTGTTTGCATCGATGCACACTGCGTGGTTTCAGCCCTTTCAGGACTCCATAATGTGATTTACAAAACACAATCTCAATTGCTTGATGCTGCTGTTTCTGCGGGTGTTAAACGCTTTATTCCATCAGATTATTCATTGGATTTTACCAATTTCAGCCACGGGGAAAACAGAAATTTAGATTTACGTAGAGAATTCCACAAGTACCTAGACGCTCAAGCCATTGCACCAACCAGCATTTTCAATGGGGCATTTATGGATATGCTCACAGATCAATTTCCGATGATTGCTTTTAAGAAAAAAAGAATCACTTATTGGGGTGATGCAAGACATGAAATGGGTTTTACCACCATGGACGATACAGCCAAGTTCACAGCTTATGCGGCCTTGGATGATTGCACGCCCCGTTACCTTAGAATTTCCGGACACAACATCAGCCCCAAAGAACTCAAAAAGGTTGTGAGTAACATAGCAGAAACTCCTTTTGAATTGATGCGAATGGGCGCCCCAAAACGTTTGGCACGCCTTATCAAAATTGTGCGTTTTTTAGCTCCTCAGAAAGACAAAATCTACCCCGCATGGCAAGGCATGCAATATATGCACAATATGATCGACAATAGAGCCTGTCTTAAATCGCTTGACAACGACCGTTACCCAGAAATACAATGGACCAAGGTGGATGATTTGCTCAAGAAGCATTTTCAAACATTAAATTAATAAGGGTCGATTTATAGATAAAATAAGTTTTTCATTTACCTTTGGTATTGGATTTGTATTTAGTTAAAAATCCAAGTATGAAAACCTTACATCTCCTTACTCTTCTTTTATTTTTCAACTCAGTTTTTGCTCAAAGCGAATCTAGAATTGTAGTTAAAAAAACTGGCAAGACTTTTTGCATACAGGACGAAAAAGGCAAACGAAAAATCAGCAATTTAAAACTAGTTAAACGGATTGCTTCATACTACCAAGTATTGGATAAAAACAATAAAATATTTTACATCAACGATGCATTTGAACGCAAAGATTCGGTAGAAGATTTTCATCGTATATGCGGAACAGTTCCACATTACAAGCTTCGAATTAAAGAAAATGACTCTTTCTTTTTAATTTATTCAGACGAAACATTTTACGATTATGGGAACCTTGTAAAAGAAGAAATCGTATCTAAGATCTCAAAAACATTAGCCGATAAAGTTCTTTTTATAAATGGTATTGACTCTTTTGATTATACCTCAAACTTTACTTATTTAAATCCTGTTATCGACCCCAATACTTTAATCCTTGTAAAAAACAACAAATACTATTTTTCTGCAAAACCCAAAGTGGCATATGATTCTATTTGTTTCAATGCCTCATATTATCCAAGCTTGAAAACAGTTAAGAATGGCTTTTATGGATATTACAATATTTGCCCTGCAAACTATAAATGGATAGGTCCTTTTAAATACCATTTGGCTAGGGTTCAGTTAAAAAGCGGGAAATATGGATATATAGATGATACTGGAAAGTTGTATTTATAATGTTCAATACAAATTAACTGAACATCAAACCAATGCATATATATTTGCAGAAATATTTTTAAAGAAATGAAAAGCGTATTTCATCAAACCGATCTTGCAGAACTAATTAACCGCATCGAAAAATTGACTCCAGAAACCAAACCATTATGGGGTAAAATGGATGCATCAAAAATGTTGGCGCATTGCAATGTGACTTACGAAATGATTTACGAAAACATACACCCGAAGCCAAATGGGTTTATGAAATTTATTTTGAAATTATTAATTAAGCCAACGGTGGTAACGGATAAACCATATAAGCACAACAGCCAAACAGCTCCTGAATTTATTATTAACAGCGACAAAGACTTTAATACCGAGAAAGCCCGCTTAATTGAATACATGAACCGCACCTTGGCTCTCGGTGAAAACCATTTCGAAGGCAAAGAATCACGTTCATTTGGAAAACTAAATATAAGCGAATGGAACAACATGCTGTACAAACACCTTGACCACCACTTGAGTCAATTTGGGGTGTAATTTCTTTTTCTACTAGGCCTAAACAGGATTTAATCCAAAAAAAAAATTGCTTTAAATTTAATTTAATTATATTTGATGCTATCATATGATACTATCAAATAAGCCTCCTTATGATATTACGCCTAAAATACTTACTTTACTCGCAAGTATTTCTGAAAAAATTGGCGCTATAAATGCGCACACTTTAAGCAAAGTCAATCCAGAACTGCGCAAACAAAATAGAATCAAAACCATTCATGCTTCCTTGCAGATTGAGGGCAATACTTTAAACCTCGAGCAAGTAACTGCCATTATCAACCACAAAAAGATTTGGGGCCCTGAAAAAGATATTCAAGAAGTGATCAATGCACACAAAGTGTATCAAGAACTTACTTCATTTAATCCTCACGCTAGCCGCGACTTCCTTAAAGCCCACAAACTCTTTTTATCTAATCTAATTGAACATCCAGGAAAATACAGAAGTAAAGGTGTTGGAATCGTCAAAGGCAATCGTGTAAAACACATAGCACCGCCGGCAAAGAGAGTTCCAGAACTAATGAAAGAATTATTTCATTACCTTAAAAACAAAGATGAAATCGCCCTTATCAAAAGTTGTGTATTTCACTATGAACTTGAATTTATTCACCCCTTCCTAGATGGCAATGGCAGAATGGGCCGCCTTTGGCAAACCTTGATTCTTATGCAAGCGTATCCTATTTTCGAATACCTTCCTCTAGAGACACTTATTAAAGACAATCAAGAAACCTATTACAAAACACTTGCGCTTTGCGATCAAAAAGGGAATTCAACACTTTTTATTGAATTTATGTTTGAAATAATCGACCAAGCGCTTGCCCAAGTTTTAGAATCAAAAAACCATACGTTAAAAGACACAGACCGCCTAGATTCATTTGTTGAAGAAGCTCCAGCCATATTTACTCGAAAAGATTATATGCTCAAATACAAAAACATATCAAGTGCCACGGCAAGCCGAGACTTGAAAAAGGGGCTGGAGTTAAAGTATTTCAAAAGCAAAGGCGATAAAAACAAAACCGTTTATCTCTTAAAATAAACTTGAATTTTATTCAGTAAAATCATAACAATTTCACCCTATCATTTATATTTGTCTTAACAATCTAAAATGTCAATTTCAACAAAACACAAATCAAGGATAGTTTTATTTGTTTCTATCGTGATACTGAGTGCCTGCCACTCCTTGCGCGCCATCAAATGGGGGAAGGCCAGTCCCAATGACCACAAACATTTTTCGAATGTTGTTATACCTGCGAGCAAACAAGCCTTTTTCTACTCAAAACCCATTGAAAGTATTGGTCCAATAAAATCTCAAATCATACAAAAAGAAATCATTGCAAAAGGTCTAAACACCCATGCTTTTCTTATTATACAAAACGATGAAATAGTTTACCAATACTTCAAGAAACACAAAGACAGCAATTCCTTGTTCTTGGGTTTTTCAATGTCCAAGTCATTTGTCGCCACCTGTATAGGCATTGCCATTGATAAAGGTTTAATTAAAAGCACCTCAGAAAGCATCTGCACCTATATTCCCGAACTGGCGAAGAGCGACACCAATTTCCGTTCGCTTAGCATACAAGCGCTCCTAGATATGCGATCAGGAATAGAGCCTGACGAAAACAAAATGAGTTTGAATTCGCCTTTGGTAAAACTATATTATGGGCAGCATATCAGCAAACTTATACCCCATCTTAAACGCAATCCGCGCTACCACAAATTTCATTATTTGAACATCAATACCCAATTGCTTTCTTTGGCCATTGAACGCGCCAGCAAACAAAGTTTTAATTCGTTTTTTGCTGAACACTTATGGTCTAAAATGGGTTGCAGCCAAAAAGCCCAATGGGTAATAGACAAAGACACTACCGTAAAATCCTTCTTTGGATTGTCTGCCACGGCCTACGATTTTGCAAAGTTAGGTTCACTATACCTGCACAAAGGACATTTCAATGGACAGAATATTGTTTCCGAATCGTGGATCAATCAATCGACCGACCTCGACACCTTGTTTGAAAACAACTACAAAAACCATTGGTGGGCCAACAATGATATCCGTTTTTTCAACAGTGAAAAACAAGCCAAAGATTTTCGTTTCGACCTTCGACTAGCTGGGCCTGTTCAAAAAATAATGCCAACGCTTTATACGGTTAAACTACCCGGCAATTCTTTTATGGCCCACGGATTTTTAGAGCAATACCTATACGTTAATCCTGAGAAAAACCTTATTATTATCCGTTTGGGTGACGAACCCGACAATGGCACTATTGACTTTGAACCTGTCTTAATTAAACTGGGAAATTTGTTTTAACTATTTGACTACCGTAAAGGTTCCATTCAAAAAACGGTAGACTTCGTTGCAGTCCATGTACTCCAACAAAAAGACATACACGTCTTCTTTTACTACCTCACCTTTATAGTAGCCATCCCAATGCGTATTGTCTGCCGAAAACAGCAATTCACCCCAACGGTTGTATATCTGCAAGCGGTAACTTGAGACATTTTCAAACACTGGAAAGAATGCATCATTTACGGCATCGTCATTGGGACTAAAGGCATTCGGCATAAAGAGCTTACTTGGCAATTTTAAACGCAGAATCTCCATGGTATCAGAAGTCCCTTGACAATATTGATCCGAGTAAAATGCAATGACTTTTCCAGGTGATTTTATGGTGTAATTTCGACCAACTGTTTTTTTATTCCACACCACCCCATCAACTTGAATATCAACCTCAATATTCACCTTACCACAAATAACAGTATCTCCAGGTAAGCTGATTTTAAATAATTCAAAACTATCGCGTTCTATTCCACAATTCACATAAGCATCTACCCAGTAAATTGGCCCCTTGCCTGCCTTAAAAAACTTATTGGTCTCTCCGTTAAACCATTGGTATTTATATGGCACCACATGCCTATTGTTTGAACACAACAAATCATTTTCACAATAGTGACGCTTTTTTGTTACCGTTTTATTCCAAGGAATAACAGAATATGAATCTCTAAAAAAACCGCATTGGGTCTTGTATTCCAGCCAATAAATCCCCGGCTCCGATGCATAGACTATTGAATCTTTTAAACCATTCCACCAATTTGAAATAGGCATGGTTCTCAGCTTAATTAATTTAAGTGAATCCTTACATTCTAATGTCAATGTCTGTGGCTTAAAGGGTATGTATTTTTGGACCACAAATGTGTCGGTGTGTTTATCGCATTTGTCATACCAAGTAAAGTAATAAACACCGGTTGACCTAGCCGTCATTTTATTCGATTTTTGACCATTCCTCCACACACAACTATCATTGCTTGAATATCCAAGTAAAACAACCGTATCAGAACATAAATCAATACTGGTTTTTGCACTTTTAATAGGTTTTATCGACACTATAAAACTATCGCTCACTTTGCCACAACTAGAATAGTAATCGACCCAATAAACCCTGGGTAAATTGACCACTTTAAATGAATCTTTTGTTCCATCAAACCATTTCAAACTATCACCGATAGACCGCGCTTTTAATTTCAAATTGCTTTGACAAAAAACCTTATTAACAGCAGGCTGCACCAATTGACTGTAGTTTGAAATATAACCATAAGCGGTGCCGCCTTGCTTGGTGCCTTCGAATATACCAAGGTGAAAAAAACCGGCTGAATTTTCGACAATTAAGCTGCCACCGGGTGGCACTGTACTTTGTCCTATTAAGACTGTCGCTGTTAGCCACTGATTGCTTCCGGTAACAGGTGTAAAATCGCTTGCCCTTACTATACCTGAGACTCCATTCAATTTAAAACTACCTTCGGCACCTAATGGAGCCATTATATTCAAATACAAATCTGCTTGACTGCTGGCAGAACGTCTGAGTCCTAATAAATTTGAACCTGTGCATTTAACAGGTGGCAAGAGTGCACTCCCCAATTCGCAACCCAAACCAGATAGGTGCAAGACATAAACAGGCTGCGTAGTTTCTATATAGGCGTTGCTCTTAGTAATTTCGATACTCTGGGTTTGGCCCATTTGTATGGTAGAATGGTATACTCCATCAAGTTTTATTATGGTATTGTTTGCTGTCGCGGTAATAGCAACTACATCTTTCTTCTGTATGTTCAGTCCCAACTGCCCCCGCACCACAACATAATTTGTACCCACGACATTCACGGGTACTATTTGATCGCCCGTCAAATCAGCACAAGAGCCACCAAAATATATTCCACTTAACAAATCATCTTTTATCGTTACAGCAATCGGCTTATTGGATGTCACTACGGAACCCGCAGGATGCGAAGCAGCCGACTGCCCAAGAGCCGTTGCCGAATATGTTTGACCCTTATTCAAGGTTATGGTGTATTTCACCCCTGCTGCATGTCCTACCAAATCTTTCGTTGGGGTTATGTCAACACTCGTGTTGTCTTGAGTCGCCACGATATCAAACGAAAACTTTGCCGCGGGTGAATAAATTGAATTGTTATCAACCGTTGTTTGTGAGGGGATAAAAAAACTAGTACCCAAGGCATTTCTCCCTTTTAAGGTGAACAACTCTGGATTGCAATTGCAATACGTGCTTGCCACATCATAGTAAATCTGAACATAAGCATTCGATTTAATGTAAATCCCTTTGTTTAATACCTGATTGGCGGGGGTATTTTCAATACTGTTTATCCAAGAAGAAATATCGACTTGAGCAGAAGTACCTGCGGCAACGGTGGTCTTGAGCACAGCAATAGACGGATTGGCTGGTATAGAAATTTCGACACTTGCAATTTTATTGATTGCCGTAATGTTTAAATAGATTGGTATATCAAAATTGCTGTTGTGGCTAGAGACCTCTGGAGCCGCAAACCAAAAAACTGTATCGATCTGTGCGCTGGCAATAAAATGCCACATAAAACACACAAATAAGAAAAGCCTTTCCAGTTTCATACCCTTAAATTCAAACAAATATAATCAAAATAAAATCCTTTAATCGTTTTCAATGTCAGGGCAATGTAAAAAAAAATCCCGTTACACTTTCGCGTAACGGGATTTTCAAATATAATTAACTTGATTAGTTGTTCGTCATTGCCGCATACGCTTCAATTGGCAAACAAGAGCAAATTAAGTTCCTATCACCATGCGTGCTGTTAACACGGGCAACACTTGGCCAAAACTTCTTAGCAGCAACTGATGCCATTGGGAAGGCAGCCTTTTCTCTTGAATATTTATGGTCCCAATTTTCACTGCTGATTTCTACAGCCGTATGTGGAGCATTTTTCAATACGTTGTCTAATTTATCTGCTACACCTGACTCAACTTCAGCAACCTCATTGCGGATAGCCAACATGGTATCACAGAAACGGTCAAGTTCATTTAAGCTTTCACTTTCTGTAGGCTCAATCATCAAAGTACCAGCAACTGGGAATGATAAGGTTGGTGCATGGTATCCATAATCCATTAAACGCTTAGCCAAATCTTCCGCCTCAATACCTGCAGTTTGTTTCAATGAACGGGTATCCAAAATCATTTCGTGTGCACAGAATCCATTTTCGCCTGTAAACATGATTGGGTAGTGTTTCTCCAATCTTGATTTGATGTAGTTGGCATTCAATATTGCTATTTCAGTAGCTTTTCTCAATCCTACTGCTCCCATCAATTTGATGTACACATAAGAAATCAACAAAATACTTGCACTGCCCCAAGGCGCTGCAGATACCGCTGTAATTGCTTTGTCTCCACCAGTTTTGATAACAGAGTGGCCAGGTAAGTATGGCACCAAATGCGCCGCTACACCGATTGGTCCCATTCCAGGTCCGCCTCCACCGTGTGGAATACAGAAGGTTTTGTGCAAGTTTAAGTGGCAAACGTCTGCACCAATTAAGCCAGGACTAGTTAAGCCCACTTGTGCATTCATATTCGCTCCGTCCATATAAACTTGTCCGCCATATTCGTGAACGATATCAGTTATTTCTTTGATGCCTGATTCGTACACTCCATAAGTAGATGGATAAGTTACCATAAACGCTGCTAAGTCATTGGCATGTTCAGCCGCTTTTGCTTTTAAGTCTTCAATATCAATGTTACCGTTTTGTAAGTTCTTTACGATAACGATTTTCATGCCCGCCATAGCAGCAGATGCAGGATTCGTTCCGTGAGCGGACTCAGGAATTAAAGCCACATTTCTATGTCCTTGTCCGATATCGTTTAAGTAAGCGCGGATAACCATCAAACCAGCGTACTCACCTTGAGCACCTGCGTTTGGTTGTAAACTCATACCTGCAAAACCGGTAATCTCGGCTAAGTCTCTCGACAATTCATCTATAATTTCTCTGTAACCCTCTGCTTGGTATACTGGTGCAAAAGGGTGCATTTGGTTGAACTCAGGCCAAGTAACAGGAATCATTTCAGTAGTTGAATTCAATTTCATGGTGCAGCTACCTAATGAAATCATGCTGTGGCATAATGACAAATCTTTACTTTCCAACAATTTGATGTAACGCAACATTTCATGTTCACTGTGGTAGTTATGAAATACTGGGTGGCTCATAAAGTTACTTTGTCTCACCAAATTGCTAGGCCAAGTTAATTCCTGTGCATTTGCCAAGGCTTGTATTTCTGCTGCATCAACTGTTTTGTTTGCTACTTTTGCAAACACATTTAACAAATCAACGAGATCAGAAACTTCTATTGTCTCATCAATTGAAACACCAATATGGCCATTGGCAAAATAACGCAAATTGATATGAGCTGCTTCTGCTGCCAAACGAATCGCTGCAGTATGTCCATTTGAATCAATTAACAAGGTATCAAAATAATTGGCGTTTGCTTGCTTGTAACCTAAAGTTTTTAATCCTGCTTCTAGGGTTTTAGCCAAACCGTGGGTTTTAGCTGCAATCTTTTTAACGCCATCTGGTCCGTGGTAAACACCAAACATACCAGCCATGATCGACAACAATACTTGAGCAGTACAAATGTTGCTGGTAGCATTTTGTCTGCGGATATGCTGTTCGCGGGTTTGCAAAGCCATACGCAAAGCACGGTTGCCGTGTCTGTCAATACTAACTCCGATTATTCTACCTGGTATTTGACGTTTGAATTCGTCTTTTGTAGCAAAGTATCCAGCGTGTGGTCCGCCGTAACCCAGTGGCACACCAAAACGTTGAGAAGTTCCAATCACGCAATCAGCACCCCATTCACCCGGAGGTGTTAACATACTTAATGACATCAAGTCTGCACCTACACAAACCAATACATTGGCAGCATGGGCTTGAGCAGTAAATGCTGCATAATCTTCAACACTACCTTCGTTGTTTGGATATTGAATAAACGCACCAAAATATTGCTCATCAAAAGAAGCGGTTTTATAATCGCCAATTACCAACTCAATGCCCATAGGCTCTGAACGGGTTTTCAATACATCAATAGTTTGCGGATAAGTGTGGGCATCAACGAAAAACTTCGTTGCGTGGTCTAATTTATGCAAGCTGCGGAACATTGTCATAGCCTCTGCAGCAGCAGTTCCTTCGTCCAATAAAGAGGCATTGGTAATTGGCAAACCAGTAAGATCGATGATCATGGTTTGATAATTCAACAAAGCTTCCAAACGGCCTTGTGCAATTTCAGCTTGGTAAGGCGTATACTGGGTATACCATCCTGGATTCTCCATGATATTGCGCAATATCACGCCGGGTGTATAGCAATTGTAGTAGCCCATACCAATATAATTTTTAAAAACTTGATTCTTAGAAGCCGTCTTCTTTAAATCTTGCAGGAGCCTCTGCTCAGAAACCTCATCGCTAATCTTCAGTTCACCCTGCATACGGATTCCAGATGGAACCGTTTTGCTGATAAGCTCGTCTACCGAGTTTACCCCGATAACCTTTAGCATTCTTTCGATATCTTCTTGAGCAACAGAACCGTTGTGACGGTTAACGAAATGGTCAGTTTGACCGGTGTATAATTTCATTGAAATGTTTGGTATTAAAATGTGGCGCAAAAATAAAGATATTTTATCATTTATCACAGGGTTTGCTATGGTTTGATTAGTATCATTTTATGAACATGGGGGAGCACAACAACAATATTCCCGATAGCTATCGGGGGAGTTAAGCCTGCATGCGTGTAAATGAGAACATTGCATTTTCAAATATTGCATATTAGGACAAGAAACGCCATAGTCCTTATAAACAATATCGATAGTTTTGATTTGGTATAATTTTACGATTTCAATTAGGCTGCCTTGTCCAAGCGTCCACTTTAGCCAGCTGCGCATAATCGTTTAAATTCTAATATCAAACACATGGGCTTACTGCCGCGCGCCATGTATACGAATACAAAACACCAACCCGTCTCGCCGCTGGGCTGCCGTTGCCGTTTGGGGCAGTGGAGACAAGGCATGCCTTGTCTCTACGTGGAACCTAACAAAAACCTAATTGTCTTGTCCTGAAATAAGTTTACACAAAAAAGTGTAAAAATATGGACTCAAAAACAAATAAAACCCCTAATTATTTCTTCACAATTGAAGAAAAACAC
>JBIKPR010000117.1:0-4894 GCA_044357345.1 Bacteroidia bacterium | reverse complement strand
TACCTTTATCACCAATGCCCAAACTGCTGACGATATAAAAATTGATTTTAAACAGTACTGCATTCCAATTATTGAAGTGCTTAAAACATTAGGCGTAAATGCAGAGTTTTCTGGGCGCAACGACCTATTGATTGATGGAATGAAATTCAGTGGAAATGCTGAACACATTTACCACCAAAAGAAAAGAATCTTGCACCACGGAACCTTGTTGTTTACCAGCCAAATTGCCGACTTATCTGCTGCCCTAAAGGTTAATCCTTTAAAGTTTCAAGACAAGGCCGTTAAATCGGTGCGCAGCCGCGTTACCAATATCAGCAGCCACTTGAAAACTGAATTGAATGTTGATGTATTTTACAAACTTATAATCGACCACATGGCCGCTCAGTATTCTGATGTGCAGTTTTACACCTATACTGAAAAAGACATTGCTGCCATCGAACAATTGGCTACTGACAAATACCGCAGCTGGGCATGGAATTTTGGTTACTCCCCAAAATACACCTTTGAAAAAATGTTAAAATCTGAAGGTGGCAACATTGAAGTGTATCTTTATGTAGAAAAAGGCATTATAGAAGAAGCCCGTTTTCATGGCGATTTCTTTAACATCAACGACAAAGAAGAAATTGAACAAGCGCTTAAGGGATGTAAGCATTTTAAAGCCGACATTGAAACTGTGTTTTCTAATTTTGATATCCCTAAATACTTCAACAAAACCAGCGCCGAAGAACTTTTAGCGGGTATGTTTTAATCTATTTTTTTCTTAGTCTACCCGCTGATCTCGGATGGTACATGGAGATGGTTTCTTTCAAGAAACTCTTGTCTAAATGCGTGTATATTTCTGTAGTGGTAATGCTCTCGTGGCCTAGCATCTGCTGCACCGCACGCAAGTCGGCGCCACCCTCTACCAAACAAGTGGCAAAAGAGTGTCTGAAAGTATGCGGACTGATACTTTTGCGTATACCTGCTCTTTGCGCCAATACCTTGGTCAATTTAAAAATAGACACCCTGCTCAAAGAAGATCCCAAATGGTTTAAGAATAAAGTATCACTGTTCTTCTTTTGCATTTTCATGTGCACACGTACTTCTTCTAAATAAATACGTATGGCCTTCAAAGCGGCATCACCTATAGGCACCAAGCGTTCTTTATTGCCCTTGCCTGTTACTTTAATAAATTCGTCGTTGAAATAAATTTCAGAAATATTCAAGCCTACCAATTCGCTTACCCTTAACCCGCAACTAAACAAGGTTTCAAGTATGGCCTTGTCTCTATGCCCCATTGGTTTGCTCATATCAATGCAAGAAATCATCTCATTAATTTCTTCCAAACTCAATACCTCAGGAAGTTTGCGCGCCAATTTTGGCAATTCTAAAAATTGGGTTGGGTCTTTTTGCAAAAGCTCCTCCATCAATAAATATTTGTAAAATGCGCGCAAGCCGCTGATCATGCGCGCTTGACTGATGGCCGCAACCCCAGCATGGCTCAGAGAACTTACAAAACTTAATAAGTGCCCGTATTCCACCTGCAAAGGCGTTATACCTAAGTTCTCGTTTTTTAAGAAATTTTCAAAGTATTTTACATCATGTAAATAAGCCGAAATGCTGTTTTTGGAAAGCGATTTCTCCAACAACAAATACTGTTTAAAGCCTTTACCGGCACTATGCCAGTCCATAGACAATTATAAATCTATTTGTCTAACGTTTATAACCTCTTCTGTATTGGCATTGCTCACCACACATACAATGTGGCATTTGGCCAAATTGTAATCTGCTGGCACTTCAAAATCCAATAGTTTTTCAAACGTTCTACCAGCTACCAAAGATGCATTTAAAACATTTCCAACTGCGTTACCAAAGGCATATCGCAGCACATGGTTGTGCACATAATTGTCGTCGATTTTCGTTAGAGTAGTTTGCTTGCTTACAATACCAGACTCCGTAATCAACAAACTGTATTTGTGGTTATCGCTTACAGCAGTGTTATACTCCAATTTAATTTTAACGCTTAAGTTGCGGCCACTTAAAGTTTTTTCTAAACTAATATTTACTGGGGTTGTTGAACGCAAACGTTGGTTTACCAAATTTGGCCAGCTAGAAAATGGATTAAAACGAATGGTTTGCGAACCAAAAATAGCACGGTCAACGTACCCACTTGGCAATGAACCCGGAATTCCTAATTGGTTAATTACTTGACTACTGTATACAGAATTGACATTTATAAAACCAGGCCAAGGGGCCGTAAAGAAAGTATTATAGTCGCCCGAATACAGCGCCATTACGACCACGCTGTCTTCCGATTTTTGCGTAACAATATCCAAGGCTTTTTGAGCAGCGCTAGGGCAATTGTTGCAACGCACACCTGTAACATCTTCAATTAATACCGCCTTGTGCTGAGCAGCAGGAACAATAATGGCAACATAAGTGGTGTCTTTACTTACTGTTGGTTTGGTAAAATCTATATACGGTGGAATTTCTTCACATGAACTAAAGGCTAAGGCTAAAAAACTGCCAATAAAAACAAGACGTTTCATAACACAAAAATAATAAATTTGTTTAGAATTAGCGAAACAATATTAATTTTGAATCGCAAGATGTCAAAAAACCCAATCCTTCAGTCGTTCAAATTTGCCTTTCAAGGCCTTGCTTTTGCTTGGAAAGAACGCAACTTCAAATTGCATATTCTTTCTGCAATAGCGGTTTTAAGCCTGGGGTTTTATTGCCAAGTTACCATCTTGCAATGGATTGTTTTATTGTTGTGCATTGCAACAGTATTAAGTTTAGAACTACTCAATACAGCGCTTGAGAAATTAGTCGACTTGGTATCGCCCAACAAACACCCCTTGGCAGGCATGGCCAAAGACTTGAGTGCCGCTGCCGTTTTGGTCTTCTCCATTGCAAGCGCCATCGTTGGTCTCATCATTTTCTACCCTTACTTTTTTAATTAAATAGAAGGCTGTATTTTTGCCCCTCTGTTTTCAGGCCCACGTGGTGAAATTGGTAGACATGCCACCTTGAGGGGGTGGTGACCGCAAGGTTGTGCAAGTTCGAATCTTGTCGTGGGCACTTTTGGATAGAATCAACAACAGCAAGAGGGCTGAGTTGAGTCGATATAACGATAATCAACTTAATAAAATTCGGCGATTTATGTTGTTGAAATGGTCCTTTCAGTACTCGCAAGCTCGTGAGAACGCTTCGCTCAGTTCGTGAGAACGCTACACTTCGTTTCGCTAAGTTCTTGCTCTTGCGGTTCTGTTTATTAGTATCGAAATCTTGAAGCAATACCTACTGCCTCGCTCCGCCCTCTTGCTCTTGCTTCACTCCCAATATCTCCTCCAAAACCTCCCTATTATTGCTCAACCTAGGCACCTTGTTCTGCCCGCCCAATTTGCCTTTTTGCTTCAACCAATTGTAAAAGGTGTTCTTAGGCATGGCTTGTATGCGCGGCATTTTTATGGCGATGTCTTTATGGCGCTTGGCCTCGTAATCGCTGTTTACTTCTTTTAATTTGCTGTCTAAGGCTGTGGCAAAATCACTGATACTTTTAGGTTCAGTTTCAAATTCAATCAACCACTCATGTCCTGCTTGGTCTTCCTCATCCAAATAGATTGGTGCAGCTGTGTACTCACGCACCTTGCTGTCGGTTACCTGACAGGCATGCGCTATGGCCTTTTCTGCATTTTCTATCACCACCTCTTCACCAAAAGCATTAATGAACAATTTGGTGCGGCCGGTAATGTGAAATTTATAAGGATTTACACTTGCGAAAATAATGGTATCACCCAATTGGTAACGCCACAACCCACTGTTGCTGCTTATAATAACGGCATAATTGACACCTGCCTCTACCTCGCCCAACAAATAGGTTTCGGGGTATTCTTGGTCCAAATCACTTGACTTTATAAACTCATAAAAAATGCCATAATCGGGCATCAATTGCATAGCCGTATCGTTTAGGTCGCTTTGTATGCCAAAAAAGCCCTCGCTGGCATTGTAGGTTTCCAAATATTTCATATTCGAATTGGAAATCATGCGCTTAAATAAGTCTCTATAGGGCGTGAAGCTTACACCTCCATGAATATACAATTGCAGGTTAGGCCACACATCTGAAATATTATTGGTGCCTTTCATCGCCATTAGTTTTTCCATTAAAACAATTGTCCAAGTCGGTACGCCTGAAATACTGGTTACATTTTCTTGCACCACTTGGGTGGCCATTTTTTCAAGTTTTAATTCCCAATCGTCCATCAAGGCTATCGATTTGTCAGGAGTCTTTAACAAGTTGGCCCAAGTGGGCATATTGTTCATCAACACTGCACTTAAGTCGCCGTAAAATGAATTTTCATTAAATGAATTGATTTTATGTGATCCGCCAATTAACAAACTCTTACCATCAAACACCTCGGTGTCTGGTGCATTTAAACAGTAATAGGTCAGTACATCTTTTCCACCCTGAAAATGGCATTCTTCAAGGGTTTCGTAGCTTACGGGAATAAACTTGCTTTTGTCGTTGGTAGTACCACTGCTTTTGGCAAACCATACAATTTCACCTGGCCATAATACATTGGCTGCTCCAGACATTACACGTTCTATGTAAGGCTTAAGCGTTTCGTAATCTTGTATTGGAAATCGGTTCTTAAAATCTTGGTAGTTTTCAATCGATTTAAAATCATATTGCTTTCCCCACTCTGTGTCTTTGGCATCATTCACCAAACGTTTTAACACATCCAATTGAACTTCGGCAGCATTTTTAACGGCTGTATCTAAAAACGCTATGCGCTTCCTAAAATACCATCCCATCATTGTGCTCAAAACCGCCATCTCGATTGTATTATGTTGTTGTTAATCCTGAGCAAAAATATAAAAATAAAATCAATTGTTTCGCTCAAAATTATCCCAT
>JBIKPR010000059.1:0-16867 GCA_044357345.1 Bacteroidia bacterium | reverse complement strand
ATGGCAAAGTCGAAGTTTCCTTGCTGGTAATAGATTTCTGCTAAAGTCTCTGAAACAAACTCTAAATCAAGCACTTCGCTGCGTTTTGCCATGTTTTCAGGACTGAAGAACTCTTTCTTTGGTCGGCTTATCTGAGGATTAATTGAAATAAACTTTTCAATGATATCCAATGATTTACTAACTTTTTCATTGCTCACCTCAGCCTCAACTTCTTTAATTTCATCTTCTATTAGGGGCAGCTCTTCTGCGTGTTTTGGATTCTTTAACCAAGAGAAAAAATCTTTTGAAGAATCAAGTTCGTGCAAATTTTCGGTCTCAGCTTGTGGCACAAAAGTCTCAATACTATAAACAGGATATTTTCTTAAATCGAGTTCCGAGCGCTTAACAAGAACATCCACTATTTCTCTCTCAATATGTTCTGAAATCCCTTCAAGTTCTTCTGTCGCATTTGATTCAACTTCAACAATTCCACTTAAGGGTTCTTCCTCAGAAATGATATCAATTTCTTTCTCTTCTTCTGATATTGACTCAAGTACTATTTCTTTTTCTTCCCCTTGTTCAACAATTGCAATTCCACTTTCAACTTGTTCTTCGTCATGAACAAACGATTTTGTAAACGAAAATTCAGTAGCAATCTCCTCTCCAATAATATCCTGCTCCTCTATTAAGGTTACTGTTTCGTGTAGTTTATAGGTCCCTTCAAATTCAAAAGGTGTTTCATTAATACCCTCATTATCTGCCTCAGACACCTCAAGTGATTGCAAATCTGCTTCATTCATATGAGCAGTTTCAAGCATTTCCTTATCATCTAAAAAAGCGTCTAAGCCTAGTTTTTCATCTAAAACAGGTTCCTTAATTTCTAAATTATTCGGTGTGATTGATTCAATTTCTGAAACAACTTCTGAATCAGGCTTTCTAGATGCTTCAAGTTCAGCATGGATAAATTCATAAAGCAATTTCCTATCACGAACCCTTACCGCTGCTAGTCTTAGCATATCTTCAAACCTGTAATGGTTGGTTTGATGGTAATGCCTTGCCAATATCTCAAAAGGTTTGGAGAAATAAGGGTAATCTTTGGCCAACTGCCTTAAATCATCAACATCACTGTTGCTAATAGTAATCGGGTTTTTATATATTTCATTTAACCTATCTTGATTCATTGAATTACCACTTTAATGCCACCTTGTTAAATATTTCTTGTATAATCTGTGTGCTAACCTCTTCTGATAGCCTACCTTCGATAGATTGAAAAGTTTCACCAGCATCAAACTCCTGAAATTTACTAATTGATTCGGTAAAATTCATATCTTTATGTTTCGGACACTCAAATACAACTTTAACGGTCATTGTGAATCGGTTCTTTAATGATCCAGTATTGCTGCTGCTTGCCACTGATTCGGTTTTATATTCAGTTATTGTACCAGATATTTTAAAATCACCTTCAGGACTTACGATCGCTAATGAGGTTTCTCTTATAAATTTATCCTTGAGTTGCTCGGTAAATTTTTGACTTAAACTTGGGCTTACATACGATGCTTGATTCGCAAAATATTGAATGCTAATATTCTTTACATCGGCAGGTATGTTAATGCCTGAAAGACTGTATTGACAAGACTTACATCCACTTAGTACTAGCACAACCCCAAGCATCCATATGGTTAAATTATTTTTCAATATTAAATAGATTCTAAGTTGTATTGTTTAATTTTCCTGTATAAAGTTCGTTCAGATATGCCCAATTCTTTTGCCGCTTTATTTCGCTTTCCTTTATTTCTTTGCAAAGCCCTTTTAATCATATCCAATTCTTGGTCAGCAATAGTTAGGCTCTCTTGTTCATGGTCATCAAAGGGTTGAACATCTATCACATTGTTTCTTATAATGGGTGGTATATTGTTATTACTCGGAATAATTACTGGCTTATCATAGCTTTCTCCATAATAATCATCGTTATACAAAACATGCTTAATCTCTTCTTTGTTGTTTTGTATAAATTCATCGCGGTTGGTACTGTTTTCAACCAATCCAACCACAATACGCTTCAAATCACTGACATCTTTTTTCATGTCAATCAGAAACTTATAGAATATATCCCTTTCGCTCATCCCTTGAGACGACATGCCATCAGAAGTTCCAAAAGCCAAAGGCAGATTTTTATCTGTTTGTGGCATATACCTATTTAAAATTTCTAAAGAAATTGGGCTGTTGTCTGCCTCTAATACACAAATTTGCTCTGTAATGTTCTTTAATTGTCTGATGTTTCCAGGCCAATCATAATTTGCCAATAAATTTTGCGCATCTGCATCTAACTGTACCAAGGGCGCATGGTTTTTTTCAGCAAAACTTGTTGCAAATTTCCTAAACAACAAAGTAATGTCTGGCTTGCGCTCACTCAATCTTGGCACTCTAATTGGCACTGTTGCCAATCTGTAATATAAGTCTTCTCTAAATTTACCTTGTGTAGCCCTTTCAAGGAGGTCTCTATTGGTCGCAGCTACGACCCTTACATTGGTTTTTAGAACCTTAGATGAACCAACTTTTATAAATTCGCCATTCTCTAGTATTCTTAATAAACGTGCTTGCGTACCTAAAGGCAACTCGCCCACTTCATCAAGAAATATTGTACCACCACTTACCGATTCAAAATACCCTTTTCTAGCATCTGTTGCACCTGTAAATGAACCTTTTTCATGTCCAAATAATTCTGAATCTATAGTTCCTTCAGGTATTGCTCCACAGTTAACCGCAATAAAATTTCCATGTTTTCTAGAACTTAAAGCATGTATAATTTTGGAAAATGATTCCTTTCCAACTCCGCTCTCCCCAGTAATAAGAACACTCATATCAGTCGGAGCTACTTTTACAGCCGTCTCCAATGCGTGATTTAGTGCAGGTGAATTCCCTACAATTTCAAATCTATTTTTTATTGCTTGAAGTTCCATTAGTTTATAGCTTTTCCTATTAATGTTGTGCTGGTAACTCGATCAACTATCACAGTGACATAATCACCAATTTGATAATCCTCCTTTGGAAAAACCACCTTTATATTTTGGTCATTTCTTCCAGAAAGGTCATCTTTACTTTTCTTTGAGTAGGAATCAACCAATACCTTTACCACTTTGCCTATGTATGTTTGATTGTTTTGCAAAGACAATCTATTTTGCAAAGTAATTATTTCCGTTAATCGACGTGATTTTACTTCTTCTGAAATGTCGTCACTCATTTTCTTTTGAGCCAAAGTTCCTGGTCTTTCGCTGTATTTATACATATAGCTAAATCCAAATCTAGACAATTCCATCAAACTCAAAGTATCTTGATGCTCTTCTTCGGTTTCTGTGCAAAATCCAGCAATAATATCACAACTGATTCCGCAATCTGGAATAATCTCTCTAATAGTATTTACGCGTTCTAAATACCATTCTCTTGTATATGTTCTATTCATTGCTTCTAAAACTCTTGAATTTCCGCTCTGTGCCGGCAAATGAATGTAATTACAAATATTATCGTACTTCTTAATGGTATACAATACTTCGTTTCCTATATCCTTCGGATGAGAAGTACTAAATCTTATACGCATATTGGGATCTACTAAGGCAACCATTTCCAACAAACTTGCAAAATTAACTGCATTGCTTTTCTGTTCTTCACTAGCATTTTTGAACTCTACTTTAGGTCCACCGCCAAACCACAAATAACTGTCTACGTTTTGACCCAATAAGGTTATCTCTTTGTATCCTGAAGCACTTAAGTCCCTAACTTCTTGCACAATGCTCTCAGGATTCCTACTTCTCTCTCTACCCCTGGTGAATGGAACAACACAGAAAGTACACATATTGTCACAACCTCTCATAATGGATACAAAGGCAGAGACTCCATTTGAATTCAAACGCATTGGGGAAATCTCTGCGTAAGTCTCTTCCCTACTCAATAATACGTTAATGGCTTTATTTCCATCTTCAACCTCTGCAACAAGTTTTGGTAAATCTCGGTAAGAATCAGGACCAGCTACAACATCAACTAGTTTCTCTTCTTCCAATAATTTTGTTTTTAGCCTCTCAGCCATACAGCCCAAAACACCAATAATCAAATCTTGGTTCTTTCGCTTATTATTTCTTAATGCTTTTAATCGATCTCTTATCGTTTTTTCAGCATTGTCTCGAATAGCGCATGTATTTAAAAAAATCACATTGGCAGCAAACTCATCGTTTGTGTGGGTAAAACCATGCTCGGTTAAGATTGATCCTATGATTTCGCTGTCACTAAAATTCATTGCACAACCATAACTCTCAATGTAAAATTGTTTTTTGAGTTCAAATGGTTTGCTTGATAATCCTTCTAAAACTTGAATTTCCTGCATGGGAGGGCAAAGATAATATTTACCTATGACATATTGGCAGAAAATTGCTAGTTTTTTCGATTAAATCGATGTTTGAAAGCATCGATTTCATTAATAAAATAGGGTATTACTCCCATTGGTCGCGGTCAGTCATGTCCCTTGGGGTTTCATGCTGATGGCCTTCGCAAGATAGTTTCCCTTCTGCGTTTTGTTGGCCTAAAGTCCAGTCGTCTGTTTTAGTGGTTTCAATATACAATTCTCCCGACTTTCTGAAAACTTGTACATGCAAGCCAAAGCTTTCATCTATAAGCTGTTCAAATGAATTTACAGTAGTTTGATCATCTAACTCAACAATTCCACCTTCCTTATTCTTCAGCATTCCGCTTATACTTACAGTATTGTCTATCATGCTGGCTCTATTTGAACCCGTAGATGCTTTATGCGGTGTTTCAAAAAACTCAATTTTAAGAAAAGGGAAAAAATCATGAAACTGCTTTTTCAAATCTTGAACAGTCATGTTAGCTAAAATATTGATTTTCATATTACAAAATTAGGATGAAGTCATTTGACCTAATCTGAGCAAAATCAGTATTTACCTATTATTGGATATTTAAACTGTAAATGACACAGCCTTTAACTACATCGCCATTGCCCTCTTCACCATTGTAGGCAAATTGTATTTTATTTTCACCTTGTTTGAATAGATTGGAATTAACTTGAACCCTACTAGTTCCAACTGAAGACGACTTATCATTTGGTTTAATGGCAACTTGCTGATCGTTTATTAGTATAAAAGCCTCAACATCGCTATCAATTCCTTCAGTACTTAAAATCAAATTGACCATCGGTGGTAAAGCCGCTTTATTAATGTTAATGCTCATAGGCAAAGAACCCATTTGATTGGGATTCTTACCCAACTCAACCACAAAACTACTTTCGAATGATTTAGGCTTTGACTTATCCCAACTGAAAACTTTAACGGCACCATCTTCACAAGCTGAGAAATGGAAATCAAAATTTTGCTCAACAAATTGTTTGGCCCTTGGGTCTGTAAGTGCATTATCAAAATAATAATCTGCCAATAACCAACCCCTTTTGTTTTCATTATAAGTCTTTACCAACTGTTCATAGGTATTGGCACTTAATTTTCTGTTATCCGGCAGATTGCTAACATAATCTTTGGTCTTTGCATCAAAGTGCATTTGTCTAAACCATACTACCGAATCTAATCCAAGATAAAATCTTGGCGCGAATTGAACAGTTGCCATAATTACATCGCCTTTTTGCATTCTGTCTTTGATAAATAAGCAAGGCTGTTTCCAATTCACATAATGAATTTCTGAAATGCTTTTATCGACAATATTGCCATGGGTTTCAGTCTTAAGCATTTCTCCAATTTCTTTCTTTTTGCTAATTCCTACAACTAAAAGCACAAAAGCAATTGTGCACATAGAAAGATATGATTTGGAATTTTCTGTAAAGGTTTTGCTTAAATGCTTCATTAAATTAAAAGCAATATAATACAAACTATAAGATGCACTGATTAAGAATATAGGATAAATATAGGTTAAGTACTTTGCATGAACAGGCTCTCTAAAAACAAAACCCATCAACAAGAATGGAACCACAAAACTCGAAACCAATAGATAAGCCAACTTTCTGTTCTTGAAAAATGCGAAAATAAAGCCGCTCCACCCCAAAAACTTCAGTCCTTTAAAATCATTGTCAATCACTGCAGTATAAACATCGAATGATTTGTATAATTTATCACCATCAACCGCTGCAAAAGCTGCTTTTAAATCCGGCAAAATTAAAGTAGCCATATTGCCTGGTAGGAAAATCTCTATAATAGGCCTCATCATTTTATTGCCAATTGGTGTTAACATGAACACTACAGCAATTACATTTAAATAAAATAATAGGTTGTATACATTCAATTTAATCGGGCTAGATTTCTTGGTAAACCAAGATTCAATGGCCACAAAGCTCCCATAAAATCCAGCACTAAATATAAATAGAAAGCAAATCAGTTGACTTAACATTGATAATGCCAAGGCAAGTATGGTAAACAAAAGATATTTAGGATTAATACCAAACCTTGACCATGCATTTTCATTTTTAGATTTAACTTCAAGCATCATCCAAAAACTTAATATTAATGGGACATAAAAGGTAGAAACCATGCCATATGGACGGTCAACCCTGCTCCAAAAAATTAAATAAAGTGAAAAAGTAACTAAAATTGATGCCATCAAACCAACTTTATAATTGGCTATTTGCTTTCCTAAAACGTAAGTAGCAGGCACCAAAGCTGCACCAAGCATTGCAACAGGAAAACGCATAGAAAATTCATTGTGACCTAAAACATAAGCAAACAATGTGTTTAACCAAGTCAACAATATACCATTATTCTCTCCGTGTTTGAATTGGCCCTTGATTGCCGCCAATGAATGCATGTATTCATCAACCCAAAGCGATAGAAATCCAAGTCTATACAAGCGTAAAACCAATGCCACAATTGCAAACAATATTGCAATTTTTAATGCATTCTTTTCAATAAATCCAGGGTTTAGTACAGTATTTTTATTCTGAATACCTGCCTTTGGATTGCTAAGTTTAGTGGTATTTGCTTTTGCCATTTTTTATTTAACAAAGAAACGTTTTACAATCAATATTAATGTGTTTTTAATGGTGCGTCCAACATTCATTTTGCTCATTCCGCCTTTTTGGTCATATCTTAAAATTAAAGGTGTTTCTCCAAATAAAAGTTTTCGTCTGCGAAGCTTTAATAAAATATCAACCAAACATTGGAAACCATCTTGATCTACAAAGCGATCACCGTATTCAGCCATCGCATTTTTAAGTACATCTGCTCTTATTGCCCTGTATCCACATGTGTAATCTCTTACACCTTTGATTGGATAGGTTAATCTAAAAATAATTGAAGCGGTATAACTCAGTAATTGTCTATACCAAACCAAGCCAATAACTCTTGCACCAGGTTGAAAACGAGAAGCAATTACAACATCGTGACCTTCGATAATCATTCTAATTAAACGCAATATCAGGCCTGGATTATGGGTAGCATCCGCATCCATAGTGATAATAATATCATTCTTACTTGAATAGTTTACGGCACGGTACAAACCATCTCTAATCGTTGCACCTAATCCCAAATTAACTTCGTGAACCAAAACCTCAATTGGCATAGTCTTGGCCATTTCTTCAGCAATGGCTTGGGTGTTGTCTCTACTCCCGTCGTTTACAACAAAAACCTTATAATTAATTTTGCTGTCTTCTTCCAAAGCATATCTAATTTGGCTCAATAACTCGCCTATATTCTCTTCTTCATTGTAGGCTGGCAAAACAACCAAAACCTCTCTAGACCTTTGCTCTTCCATACTATTCAAAGTAATTTTTTAGTGATTTAACTTTATCGTAATTGTCTTTATACCACTTAATGGTTTTTTCAAGCCCTTCTCTGATATTTACTTTAGGCGCATATCCTAGTTCGCTTGCAGATCTAGATAAATCGCTAACTCTATCTTTAACCTTATCCCAGTTTCTTGCTGGCTTGAAGACCAAATTGGAGTTTGATTCCGCAACCTCTTTAATAATTTCAGCCATGTTTGCTACTTCAGTCTTACTGCCAGTTCCTCCATTAAAAATCTCTCCATCTTTTGAAGGACTTAAAGCAGCACTTAACATTAAATCAATTAAATCATCAACATAGGTAAAATCCCTCGTTTCTTTTCCTGTACCTGTAATAATTAAATCTTCTCCATTCAATGCTTTTTCTATAAAATTTGGTATAACATTGCGGTATTTCCCAGCCAATTCATAGGGTCCATAGGTATTGAAAATACGGATGGAAACAGTAGGCACATGAAACAAATGTGCATAGTATTGGGTATACAATTCTGCTGTATACTTGTTTATGCTGTATGGTGTTTCTGAGGGATAAATATAAACCCCTTCATCCATGTTGTCGGCAGTTCCATATACACAACTGCTGCTTGCGTAAATAAACTTCTTAAGACTTTTGTGAAATTTGAGAATCTCCAATAAGCTTACAGTTCCAACAATATTGGTTTGGATATCACTAAAAGGATGGTCAACTGAATTTTGATTTGCAAAATGCGCGGCCAAATGAAAGACATAATCAAATTCGTGTTGATTGATCACAAAATTTAATTTATCCATCTTATCAATATCCATTCCTACAAAAGTAATTCTGTTGTCATCTGGCAGGAATACAGACATTCCTGATGACTGGTTATCCATAATAACAATTTTAGAAACTTCATTTTGCAATAATCTTCTTACAAGGTTATTTCCAATAAACCCTGCACCTCCGGTCACTAATATCCGGGCATTTCTGAATGCCGTATTATCCATACTTTTTAAAGTCCGAAACTAAAATAAATAAATGGCTTAGACAAGCATATATTTTTTGTTTAAAATCTATCAAAATGAACTATTTTTGTTTTTATGTTTTCGAAGAAAAAACTGATACTAGGTCTATTAATTTTGGGTGTTCTATTTGGCTTTAAACAAGCTGATGAATATTTTGAATTAAGCAAAAATCTTGAGATTTTCGGAGCCGTTTACAAAACAATTAACAACGAATATGTTGATGAGGTAAACCCTGGGGATTTAATGAAAAAAGGCATAGATGCTATGTTGTCATCACTTGATCCATACACCAATTATTTTAATGAAAGTCAAGCCGAAGATGCAATGATCAGACAAAGGGGTGAATATGGTGGAGTTGGTTGCCGAAGCAAAAGAATTGGCGATTATACATACATAACAGAGGTGTTTGAGGGATTACCTGCCGACAAAGCAGGATTAAGGGTTGGAGACAAAATTTTGGAAATTAATGGAAAAGCTTTTCTGAATAAAAATGATGAAGAACTTAGCGAAAACCTTAAAGGATCACCTGGAACAAAAGCAAATTTATTGATAGACAGACAAGGAAGTCAAATAAAAATTGAAATAACACGCGAAGAAATAAAAATCAAAAATGTTAGTTTTTATGGCCTAATAAACCCGAGCACTGGTTATATCAAACTCGACCACTTTATGGTTGGTGCTGCTTCTGAAATTAAAGAAGCCTTAATAAAATTGAAAGCCCAAGGGATTAAGCAGGTTGTTTTAGATTTGAGGGATAATGGTGGAGGATTGCTACACGAGGCGGTCAATATTGTAAATATTTTCGTCGCTATGGACGAACAGGTCGTGGTTTCAAAAGGACGGTCTAAAGATGCTTATAGAGAATACAAAACATTAGACCCACCTGTTGATCAAACTATTCCTTTGATAGTTTTAGTTAACGAACATTCTGCCTCTGCAAGCGAGATTGTTTGTGGTGCTATACAAGACTTAGATCGTGGAATTGTTATTGGAAGAAATACCTTTGGGAAAGGCTTGGTTCAAAATGTTATTCCTTTGGCATATAGAAATCAAATGAAAATTACTATCGCGAAATATTATATCCCTTCTGGTAGATGTATTCAATTACTTGACTATAGCAATAAAGGAGCGGATGGAAAAGCAATTGCTATTGCAGATAGTTTGCGGAAAAAATTCAAAACCAGGAATGGAAGAACGGTGCTAGATGGTGGCGGTGTCAGACCAGATTTGATCGTTCAAATAAGCAAAACAAGTAATATTGTAACTGCCCTAGAAAGAAGCAATTTAATTTTTGAATTTTCCAACAAGTACCGAAATGAACACCAATCAATTGGCCCAGTAGAATCATTTATCGTAGATGATTTGCTTTTCAATGATTTTAAAACTTTTATAAGTGGAAAAACTTTTTCACACAAAAGCGCCACTGAAATGAGTATTGATAAACTAAAAACGAGCACCGTTGAAGATCATTTTAACGAATCTCTAAGGATTGAGATTGATCAGTTAGAAAAGTCTCTATTAAAAGCCAAGAATATCGAAATAGAGTCCAATAAATTAGAAATTAAAAGGATTCTAAAACAAGAACTTGCCAGTAGATACTATTACGAGAAAGCCAATATATTGATTGGCTTTTATGAAGACCCTGACGTTCTGAAAGCATTAGAAACATTCAACAATTCAAGCAATTACATGCAAATCTTAAATAAAAAATAATGGATTTTTCAGAATATAGTATTTGGTTTTTTACCCTTATTATTCTACTAGGATTTGCAGGAGGGTTTCTTGCTGGAATGCTTGGTGTTGGTGGTGGGTTGGTTTTTGTTCCAGTTTTTCAAGAAATTGTCAAAAACCATGAAGTGGCTGCTGACCGTGTGCCGTATGTACTTGCCAATAGTCTATTAATTGTTTTTATAGTTGGAATTAGTGGAAGTATTAAACACATCAAAATCAAAAATACCAATTTGCCAGCCGCTTATACTACGGGTTTAGCTGCTGTTTTTTCATCTCTCCTATTATCATACATATTAAGATACTTTAATATTAATGATCAAAAAATGTTCAATTATATTTTTTGCGGAATATTGCTAATTACGGGTATAAGAATGTGGTATGGCAAAGCCCCAAAAGGCAGCATTGAAACTGAAAAAGCAAATATTCCTCCTCTTAAAAACTTTATACCAGCAGGGTTAATTGCAGGCTTAATAACAGCTATTACTGGTTTGGGTGGTGGCGTTATTTTAATTCCATATTTTAACAAAGTTCTGAAGCTGCCCATTAAATTTTCAACAGGCTTGTCATTAACCGTAATACCAATTATTGCTCTTCCATTGCTGATATTTTATATGCTAAATAAACCTGAAATGGAGTTGTTCGATGGACTTCAAACTGGTCACATACTATGGCCAACTGTAATTCCAATGATTATTTCAGCTGCAATTGCTTCACCTTTTGGAATAAAAACAGCACAGAAAATGAATTCGAATACTTTGCTTATTGTTTTCTTGATTTTTATCGCTGTTAATATGACTAAAATTCTTTTCTTCTAATTTATAATTTATGTATTTAAAAACTTTCATTTTCTTTAGTCTATCATTACTAAATTTCACAATCTTTGATCAAGATAAAATAAAAATAAATATTACCAAACCTGTTGAGAAATGGGTGCACAAACCATTAGATACAATCTGGATTGAAGCTGATGTTCGGTCTAATGAGCAATTGCATAATATTGCTTTACAAGTTATAAATCTTGATGACAGCATGATTTTATACAGTAAAAACATTCATACTCATGCAAATGCCGCACATGTAAAAGAGTTTTTTATTAATCCTTTATTAGAAAAAAAAGGTTTAACACTTACAATAAAAACAACTGATCATGGCGGAAATGTTACAGCAAGTCAACAGGTAAATTTCAGCACTGCTGCTCGAAAGAAAAAAGGGAAATAACCCTTATTTTTTTTTCTTTTTAGACTTTTTAGTTTTGATGGCTTCTTTTTTAATTTCTGAAGTTGAACTGGCCCGTTTCTCTTTGCGTTTAATAAAATCCTCAACTAAAGGTTGTTCTTTTGATTGCCATTTCAAGCCGGCTAAAAATTTTTCTTCTTCTGGAAAATCTTTTACTGGGTACATCTTACCATCTGGCTCTGAATAAAATTTAATGCTCTTAACTTTTGATGAGTCAAATCCAATATTCATTTTGCCACAACTCACCTTATTTACGCCTGTATATTCAGCTGAATCAGTCTCATTGTTTCTTATGTAATATATACTCTCGGCATTGCCATCAACCAAAACAGAATTTAACTTATTGTTTGAAAATTGATTGACCATTTTTTTGCCAGCAATTTGATTAAATGTTTCTGATTTTATTTCAGAAGCTAAAAATGAATTACCAAACACATTTAGAGTTTTAATTGAACCATTGCTAATATAGATGCGCATTGTATCTCCAGTTATTTGATTTTTACTGCTCCATAGTATTGGGGCATGGTATAAATGGATGCTTGAATCTTTAAAGTTATAAATCAATGAATCACAGCGGCCTTTAAAATCCTTTTGTGAGATTGATGTATGATGAAAAGCCCTCAAATATCTGTTGCTCGTGTCATTGCTGAAATAGAGTGAATCCGCCATTAAATAAAACGTATCCTTAGGATCTGATTTTATTGCCAATGGGAGACCCGAAATTATGCTCAACTTTTGTTTTTGAAAATATTGACCATATTGACCAAATACCTCAAATCTTTCAGTGCTGTCATAAAGGTGAATATTTCCAATACCTATACCCTTGCCAATCTTTTTATCGTAAATTAAACTATCTGCAGAAATATAATTTGAATCACTAAATATGGTGGCACCTCTACTAAATTGGGCTTTCTCTGTTTTTGTATTATACCAGCCATAGTTACAAACTATAGTGTTTTCATTGCTTATTATTTTTGTAGGACCAAAGAAATATGCAGTTTTAGATGTTGAATAATAATCTAAAGTATCAGATTCCATTGTATACTCAGGACTTTTAAGAACAACTTTGTCTTTGAAGTTAAATGAGTTACTTCGCCTGTTGTAATAACCTCTCTTGCTTTTCAGTCTCGTATTTTCATTTAAAATATCCGCACCATACATGTAATATCCCACTTGATTTTGAATATTATAATTAATAGAAGTTGTAAGCAAGGTCATTTGTTGATCTTTTAAAATGACATTCTTGCCAGTCACCTTAGCGATTTTACTAGCTTCATCATAAATGAGATAATCGCCACCAGAAAGTGTAAAAGTATCGGCCTGATAAATAAAAATATTCCCAAAACCTTCAATTATACCATCGTCTATTTTCCGTATGGCACTATCACATTGAATAGTCACACCATTGTGCCTAATAACAACACCCTTGACAATATATAAGTAGTTTTTTATCTGATTCCCATACATCCGCTCACCGCCCAATATTTCAACTTTAGTTTGGCTAAACAATGAAATTTGGGTAAATAATAATACCAATATTAAAAGTCTATACTTTCTCAAAATGTACGCAATAATCGGAATAAAAATCTATTTCTTACCTTTGTCAAAATTAGTGCCATGCTTTCTGATTTTGAAAACTACATTCAAGAAAACCAACTCTTTTCAAAAGATGACAAGCTTTTACTCGCTATGAGTGGAGGTCAAGACAGTGTTTTTTTATTTCATTTATTGTTACAATCTTCTCATAAATTTTCTGTCGCGCACTGTAATTTTCAACTCAGAGGAGCTGAAAGTGATTTGGATGAGCAATTTGTTAAAAACCTCTGTAAACAGCATGAAATTGACTGTCACATTAAGTTGTTTGAAACAAAGAGTGAAGCTAAAAAATTAAAATTAGGCACTCAAGAGATAGCAAGAAAATTAAGGTATGATTGGTTTGATGAACTTAGAATTAAGGGAAATTATCGATATGTGCTAACCGCCCACCATCTATCTGACAATACAGAAACAATGCTAATCAATATGATGCGATCTACTGGCATTTCTGGTTTACACGGCATTCAAATCAAAAAAGGATATCTTGTTCGCCCGCTGCTTTACATCAATAGATCAGAAATTCTTGCTCATATTAAATCTCAAAAAATTGATTTTAGACACGACAAAAGCAATGATAGTGACAACTATTTAAGGAATAAAATTAGGCACCATATAATTCCAGAATTTGAAAATATTGAGCCCAAAATTGATGAAATATTTTACAAAGTTTCTAGTCATATCAGTGAATACGAAATACTAGCTGAAAATCTATTGAATAATTTATGGGAATATAATATCTCTTTCAATAACGGTGCAATTAATATTCCTGATTCCATATTTAAAAACATTGCTCAGCCAAACATCTTACTTTATTATTGTTTGAAAAAATATGGATTTAATGCTGCAAGTTTAAAACCATTTGAGAAAATTGATTCGATCATTTTGGGCACTGTAATTTATGCAGGTGAATGGCAGATTACAAGGGAGAGAAATGGTTTTGACCTTAGAAAAAAAGAGTCTGTTGATGCTTTTTCTCAAATAATTAACTCTTTACAGGATATTGCTATCTTTAAAGAAGTTGAAATCACATTCAGAGTTATTCCAAAAAATGACATTGATTTTAAGCAAACAAATACACTATACCTTGACTTGAAAAAATGCAGTTTCCCACTTTTGATTCGAACTTGGGAGGCAGCTGACAAAATGCAACCTCTTGGATTAAATGGCCATAAAAAGATAAGTGATATTTTAACCGATAGGAAAATTAATACCAGTGACAGGAAATCTCAGCTTGTCTTATTAGATGCAGAAAATTCCATTATTGCTTTAATGCCCAGCACCTGCAGCGAAGTCCACAAAATTAGTCATGATACCTTGGAGGCTTTGGCGATTTGTTTGAAATACCATTAAATTTGTATTTCAAGTAACCTAATTATACTTTACATGAAAAAATTCTTTTTAATCTTTTCCCTTATCTTCTTTAATCTAAATAATCTAAAATCTGAATGTGTTTTAGTTCCTCTAAGTCTTGAAAATAGAGTCAATCCTTCAACATTAATAGTTGAAGCGAAAGTAAATTCACAAATTTCATACTGGAATGCTGATCACAGTATGATTTTTACTTCTCACGAATTACTTTTAAGTAGTGTTTTCAAAGGTTCTGAACTTCTTAATGCTAATAAGATTAACATCATAACTTTAGGCGGTCAGGTGGGTGATAAAGCGGTTAAAGTTGAGCCAGAATTGGAGCTAGAATTAGGTGACATCGGTGTTTTTTTATTGGTGCAAAAAGACGGAGAATGGGTGTCCGAAAGTGGGCCACAAGGATTTATTAAAATTGATAAATACACAGCAGTGGCAAGTGATATATTCCATACTTATGCAGCATTTTCAATTCAAAATAAAATTAAAAGTTTAACTGGATTGCCTAATATTGACATTAATAGTATTATAACGAAAGTAACCATTAACAATAAAAGAGCTACTCCTTCAATAAGTTCAATTTCTCCTAAAACAATATCTGCAGGGACATCATCAGTTTTAACCATAAAAGGTTTGAATTTTAAACCTAGTATAGATACAAGTAGTGTTCAATTCAAAAACGCTGATGACGGTGGCGCAAGTTATATAAAGGCCCTAAAAAGAGATTTTATTTCTTGGTCAGATACTATGATTAAATTAATAGTAAGGACAAAAGCAGGCACAGGCAAAATAAGACTTGTCATTGCAGGCAACGGCATAACCACATCAATAGATACCCTTAAGGTCTCTTATGCGCACCTAAATGTCGTTAGTGGCGATTCTATAGGATATGAAACGCAGCAAATTGGCATGAATAGTAGCAATGGTATTACATGGAAGATGAATCGAAGATTTTATGATTCTGCAGGGGCAAGAGGAGCATTTATAAGAAGTTTAGAAAGATGGCGCTGTGGAACTTATATTAATTGGGATACATTAGGGCGTGTAAGCCATAGTGCAATAAAATCTGATGGTGTGAACATGTGTGCTTGGGATACCTTAAATAACATGCCAAATGGTGTTTTAGCACAATGCTTTAGCTATTGGTCAGGCTGCTTTAACCCAGGTCTTAAATGGTTTGTGAATGAATTGGATATTAGATTTAGGATTAGACCTACTAATACAAGCAATTGGAATTATAGTACTTCTCAAGCCACAAGCAATCAATTTCATTTTGAGTCGGTAGCTACTCATGAGCTAGGACATGGCCATCAAATGGGGCATGTAATTAATAGCGCTGTTGTAATGCATTATTCAATTGCAAATGGACAAAACAAACCCAATTTAAGTACCGACGATATCAATGCGGGCAACTACGTAATCAACAAAAGCGGTTCGTCTGTTTGTGGTAAAAGCATTCACAGCAAACTAAATTCTGGCAACTGTGCCATCGTTGCGCCAAATGCTAATTTCAGGTTTTCAAAAAATCCTATTTGCAAAAATGACCAAGTTACATTTACAGACTCTTCTACAGGAAACATTTCAGCATATGCATGGGACTTTGGAGCAAATGCCACCCCAGCCACAGCCGCCGGAAAAGGCCCTCATACTTGTGTTTACTCTGCTGGAGGAACAAAAACAGTAAAATTGACCATATCGACTATAACAGGAAATATTGTTAAAAACAAAATATTAACGGTACAAGCTGATAGTAAAATGTTTCCTAATTTCTCATATTTGGCTGCTGAAAAAGGGAATATTACATTTACGAATGCCTCAAATAATCCAATCAGTTCTAGGTGGTATTTTGGAGATGGTGATTCATCTATCAACAATAGTCCAATACATAGCTATTCTCAAGGTGGTACTTATAACGTTAAATTACTTAGCTCAAATACATGTAATTCACTTGACACGACAATAAGTATCAAATTATCTAAGTTGAATTACTACACCAATAAGGCATCAGCTTGTATGTTTGAGCCTGTATACTATATTGATTCAAGTGATTCATACGCTAATAATTGGTCATGGTCATTCCCAGATGGATTTCCAAGCAATGCAAATGGAAAAGGTCCACATAATGTAGTATATAATACGTCTGGAAATAAAAATGCAACTCTAACTATTTCATGCCCTGGAAACAACAATACC